>CAZMIS010000005.1:0-30952 GCA_964566325.1 uncultured Anaerolineales bacterium | reverse complement strand
GAGCTGTGGTACCGCGGCCTGGTCTTCCGCACCTTCGCGGATTTCGGCGATGGGCCGATGGAGTACCTCTACATCCCCGAGGACCTCCCGCTCACGCCGCTGCAGGCAGCACCGCGCGAACAGCCTCAGGCCGCAGCGATCGCGGCCTTGCCCGCGCCACTGCGCAGCCGGCATGCGTTGAACAGCCTGGCCGTGGACGCGTGCAGCGTCCTGGCCGAGCTGCGGATGAATGCTTTCGGGGTCGATGCGGCAAGCACAGCCGCATCGATCACCCTCGCCCCGGAGGATGCTGTCGCGCTGGCTTCATCGCTGCTCCTGGCCGACCCGGTGCGGCTGGACATGCTGCTGGCGCTCGCCCAGGGCGAGGGGTGGCTGGCCGAGCATCGGGGGCGGCTGGTCGTCGACACGGCGCGCAGCAGCGCCTGGCTTCGCCTGACCCACTGGGAGCAGATGTCGCTGCTCCTCTCCCTCTGGCGGGACAGCACCACATGGAACGACCTGCGCCACATGCCCGGGCTGCGCGCGGAGGGCGAGTGGCAGAACGATCCCGCGGCCGCGCGGGGTCGGATCCTGCAGCGCCTGCGCGGGCTGGATGGCCGCGCCTGGTACCGCGTGGACGACCTGGTCGCGCTCATGAAGCAGGTTGATCCCGACTTCCAGCGGCCCGACGGCGTGTACACCGGCTGGTACCTGCGCGAGGAGGGCTCGACCCACTACCTGTCCGGCTTCGAGAGCTGGGACGCGGTGGAGGGCCGGCTGATCCGTTTCCTGGTGCGGGGTCCCCTGTTCTGGCTGGGCGCGGTCGCGCTGGGCGAGGAGGGCGCGGCCGCTGCGAGCGGAGCCGCTGCGGGCGGAGCCGCTGCGAGCGGGGCAGATGGTGGTGCCGGCCTGTTCCGGCTCACGCCGGTGGGGGCCGCGTGGCTGGGCCGGCGCACGCCGCCTAACCTGCCGCGGCCGGCGCGGCTGTCCGTGGATGACGCGTTCGAGGTCACCGCGCCGTTGCTGCTGCCCCTTTTCGATCGCTACCGCCTGTTGCAGATCACCGATGCCGGCCGTGCCGGCGGCGCCGCCCCGGCTGCCGAGCGGTGGGAGGCACGCCGCGAGATGCTGACCCCCGCGGCCACGCGGCACCGCATCACGCGGGCCAGCCTGGCAAGGGCGCGCGCTGCGGGCATCAAGGGAGAGAGTGCGCTGGCTTTCCTGAAGCGGGCCGCGGGCGGTCGGGTGCCGCCCAAGGTGGTTGCGGCGATGCAGCGGTACGATCAGCTGGGGGGGCGGGTGCGCATCACGCGCGGCGCGGTGCTGCGCGTCTCCGACGCCAACGTGCTTTCGGCGCTGCGCAGCGATCCCCTGGTCGCGCCTCTGCTGGGCGAGCTGCTCTCGGCGCAGGCCGTCATCGTGCCGGAGGATCGCCTGGAGCGCCTCGTCGCCATTCTCCGCGACAGCAACTACACGGTTGAAGGTTGAAGGTTGCAGGTTGCGGCGCCTGCGATCGTGCGTTACTTCCCCCGGATGACCTCGAGGCCCGCCTTGGCGACGGTCGGCGGGTGCAGCAGCATGTTGGCGTAGCTGGCGTTGGCCATGGGGCACGCGCATTCCTTGTCGTAGATCGACTTGCGCAGCTGCGCCATCCGCTCGCCGAACCAGATGGGCGCGAGGTCATAGCCCGTCTCGCGCAGGTTGCCCACCGGCTCAGCCCGGATGCAGCAGCTCCAGATGTCGCCGTTCGGCGCGATGTGCGCGCTGGCCCACCCCGCATAGCAGTCGATCACCTGCGTCCGCTCGTACAGCACGCGCTTGGCCAGCTGGTAGTAGTGGCCCCGGAACGCCTGCGTCACCCTGGCGATGCCCCTGACCGGCCGCGAGCGCGCCTGTTCGGTCAGGAAGTCCGCGATGGGCGCGTACGCGTCGGGTTCCGGGGTGATGCCCCAGCCGACCGTATCGAGCTCGACCCGCTCCTCGGCCACCTCGGTGATGTAGCTGTCCGGCTCCAGGAACTGGAGTCCGTCGTAGATCTCCCGGAAGCGATGCTGGTTGAACCGGCTGACCACGGTGTGGACGGTGAGGACGAGGTTGGGCCGCGTCTTCTGCAGCTCCTTGAGCCGCTGCCACGTGTTCATCGACCGGTCCCAGTTGCCCGGGACCCCGCGGATGTCGTCGTGCTCCTCGCCCACGCCGTCCAGGCTCAGGTTGATGCCGATCTGGCTGGTGGGACACTCGCGGCAGATGCGGTCCACGCGCTCGACGATGCGATCGGTGAGCAGGCCGTTGGTGGGAATGGTGATGACCGACGGGCGGCAGTGGCGGTAGGACGAGATGACCATCTCGTCCAGGTCCTTGCGCAGGAACGGCTCGCCGCCGGTGAAGGTGATATAGAAGGGCGTGCGTCCCAGGCTGGCGAAGACCTTGTCCCATTCCTCCACTGACATATCGTCGTTCGGCTTGCGCCACACGTCGCATGTGCGGCACTTGGAGTTGCAGCGGAAGCTGATGCTGACGACGACGGAGAAGGGGTACATCCTCGGCCAACCGAAACGGCGAAAGCTCCAGTAAAGGGGCAGTTTCGGTGCAAGACTTAACACTGACATAGGTCTATCATTATACCCTATGTCGCCCCGGGCGCTGAATCCGACGACGCGGCCGCTTACCGCGTAAGGGGCCAGAAGATCAGGATCAGGGGGATGGCGACGACGACCACGAGGATCTCCAGTCCCAGCCCCATGCGCCAGTAGTCGCCGAACTTATAGCCGCCGGGCCCCATCACCAGGGTGTTCGACTGGTGGCCGATGGGGGTCAGGAAGTCGCACGAGGCGCCGATGGCGATGGCCATGAGAAACGGCTCGACCGGGACGCCCAATCCCCGTGCGACGCTGATGCCGATGGGCGCGGTCAGCACGACGGCAGCCGCATTGTTCATCACCGGCGTCAACAGCATCGCAACCAACATGACGAGCACGAGCACGGCTGCAGGCGGCACCCGGTCAGCGGTTTGCAGCAGCGCATTTCCGATGAGCTGCGCGCCGCCGGTGGTCTCCAGTGCCTCGCCCACGGGAATCATGGCGCCCAGCAGGATGATGATGGGCCAGTCGACCGCGTCGTAGGCCTCACGCAGGGAGACGAACCCGGCCATGAGCAGGACGATGACCGCGCCGACGAACGCGATCTCGACGCGAACCACGCCGGCTGCCGATAGCAGCAGCGCGGCGGCGAAGATCACGAGGGGCGGTATCATCTTCTGTGGCTCGCCGATGCGCAGCTCGCGCTGGGCGAGGGGCAGGCAACCCAACGTTGCGAGCGACTGCCTGGCCGTCTCGGCGGGGCATTGCAGCAGCAGCACGTCGCCCGGCCGCATGCGGATGCGATCGAGCCGGGCGCGCAGCCGCCGGCCCTGCCGCGAGACGGCCAACAGGTTGACGCCGTGCCGCCGGCGCAGATCGAGGCTGAAAGCGGTGTTTCCGACCAGCAGCGATTCGTCCATCACCACCGCTTCCATCAGCCTCACCTCATCGGACTGAAGGTCATCGCTGATAATGCGCTCGCTGCCAACGAGTTCGACGCGGGCCTTGGTGACGAGTGTCTCGAGGCCCGCTGTGTCGATCTGCAGGATCAGGATATCGCCCGCGCTGAACACGGTGTTGGGTGAGGGCGCCAGGCGGCGCTCGCCGTTGCGGACGAGGCCCAGCACGTTGACGCCGCCATCGACCACCGCGTTGATCTCAGGGAGGCGTTTCCCCACCAGCTTGGAGTCTGACCGCAGCCGCACCTCGGTGAAGTACTTCTCCACCTCGAACAGGTCATCCGTGGCGGCCTGGCCGCGGCGACTGGGGATGAGCCGCCAGCCGAGAAGCACGATGTAGAGCAGACCGGCCACGGCCACACCCACGCCGACCGGCGCGAAGTCGAACATGCGAAATGGAAGGCCTCCGGCCTGCACGCGATAGGCGGAAGTGATGATGTTGGGCGGCGTACCGATCAGGGTGGTCATGCCGCCCAGGAGCGACGCGAAGGCCAGGGGCATGAGGATGGTCGAGGCGGGGAACCCCTTTTTGTGCGCCACCTGGAGCGCGACCGGCAACATGAGCGCGAGCGCGCCGATGTTGTTCATGAACGCGGAGAGCAGGGCGACGATGCCGGCAGTGGCGGCCAGCTGGACGGTGATCCCGCCCCTGAGACGTAGCAGTTGCCTGCCCAGCAGGTCCACCACGCCCGAATTCTGCAGGCTGCGGCTGATGACCAGGACGGCCGCGACCGTAACGACGGCCGGGTTGCTGAAGCCGCTGAACGCGCGCTCGGCCGGCACGACGCCGGTCACGGCCACGATCAGCAGCGCGAGCAGCGCCACGATGTCGAACCGCCACCGCCCGGTGATGAAGAGCACGAGAGTCAGCAGCAGCGTGCCGAAGATGATCCACTGATGGATGGTCATGCTATCCTACCTCGAAGTCACCCCGTGCGAGCCCTGCAGGCCCCTGACAGGCAACGATTATAGCGCATCTGCCGCCAAACAAGCCAAGGAATCATCCATGGGCGCAGCGGCATCTTTCGACTGCGCTTCCTTCGGTCGCTCCGCTCAAGATGCTCATGGCTGCATCTGCAGTCTCCGAAAACTGGCCATTGCCATCGGGGTTCCTTGGTCGTATAATCTATCCTGATGTGATTCTCGCATCTGACAAGGCGGGGCGCCATGTACGCTGTTGGCCCCGAAGAGCTCCGGCCACTCCGGATTTGGCTGCTGGGCCAGTTTCGCCTCGAGTACGGCGAGCGCCAGCTCGCCGGCCTGCGCCCGCGCTGCGAAACCCTCCTGGCCTACCTGTTGCTCTGCCCGCGCTCGGCCGAGTCGCGCCACCACCTCGCGTTCCTGCTGTGGCCCGACTCGACGGAGCGGCAGGCCCTGACCAACCTGCGCCACGTCCTCCACGATCTCCGCGCCTGCCTTCCCGATGCGGGGCGCTACCTCGCGGTGACCGGCCAGACGATCGCGTGGAACCCGGCGAACGTCTACCTCGACGTCGCGGAGTTCCAGCGGTGCGCGCGGCCGGACGCGGACCCAGCTGATCTCGAGCGTGCGCTGGCGGTCTACGTGGACGACCTGCTGCCCGCATGTTACGACGACTGGATCGCGATCGAGCGCCTGCGCCTGCGCCAGCAGTACTACAGCGCGGTCGAGCGCCTGGCGCACAGCCGTGAGCTGGCGCAGGACTGGCGCGCGGCCATCGACCTGGCCGAGCGGTTGCTGGCCTACGATCCACTGAGGGAGGCCACCTACCGGCTGCTGATGCGCCTGCACGCGGCCAACGACGACCGGGCCGCCGCGCTCCGCGTCTACCGGGCTTGCGTCGCAGTACTCCGGCAGGAGCTCGGTGCACCTGTATCGGCGACGACAGAAGCCCTGGGACGCAGGCTGAAGAACGCAGACAACCCCCCTTAAGGTTTGGAACGCCCCTGGAACGCTCGCCGTACTACAATTTCTCCGGTTGACTGCGATTTGTATTGCCATGCGTGTCGTTTCTCGCCTGTCTCGTGGCTGCACCGGCGAGAGGAGCAGAGAAATGCCAGACGAAAGAATCCCCCGGGTCAAGACAACCATCGCGACGAAAGACGGCAAGTATTACCTGGTCAGGGGACGCCAGCGCGAAGAGCTGGCGCCTCTGATGGCGAGCGAGGAAGAACTACAAGCGTTGGTGGGCAAGGAAGTCCAACTGGCAACCGAACCCCGCCGCATGATCGTCGGTCTGCGCACACCCAAGGTGCGCGTATTGTGCTATATCCACTGGCCCCGCCGATGGATGTGTTATCTGCCGCGGCCCGAATTGCTGCACGGCATCGAGGAACAGGTGCGCATCAACCTGCTCGATCAGATGCTGAAAGAGGGCGTGATCGACCGGGAGGTCGCGGAGAGGCTGCGCTGAGCGCAGTACACGAGGGAGGAACACCATGGCGCTGATGGGAAAGGTGTTGGAGCACGAAGGACGCTTCTTCGTTGAGGTCGAGAACCGGCTGGAGGAGCTTGACCCCATGCTGGTGGGCGGCGTGGAGGTGTTGCATAAGCTGGCGGGCCAGGAAGTGGAGTTGGTGACGCAGGATGTCCCGTGGATCGCCGGCGTCATGTGGGACAAGGTGCGCATCCTCTGCTACATCCCGCCGATCGATCGCTTCAGGGATCTGTTGGGAGAGCATCTGATCGCCCCTGTGGAGTTTCAGGTTGGGGCGGCAGTGCCGCATATGCACACTGCGGCAGCGCGACGGTTCAAGCTGCCGCGGGGCCCGCTCTGCTATCTCCCGGCGCCCTGGGTGATTCGCGGGGTGGAGGAGGTGATCCGCAAGAACCTGCTGGAGCAGTTCCGGGTGGACGAGATCATCTCCCAGGAGGTGTATGAGCGCCTCGTCAAGTAGCGCTGGCCTCGCGCTGCCCAGGACGTTCGTCCTGGAGTTGACGCGGCGCTGCAATCACCGGTGCCTGTACTGCTACACTTCCTGGCAGGCGCCCGAGCTCGCCTACCCGGGCAACGGGCACGAGAACAGCCTGGCGGAGGTGAAGGACCTGATCGTGAGGCTGCAGGCACAGGCGCCGGTGGAGAACATCGCGCTGTCGGGCGGGGAGCCGCTCCTTCGCGAAGACATCGCGGAGATCGTGGATTTCCTCCGCCAGCGGGACATCGCGCCCGTCCTGATCACCAACGGCGCGCGGCTGTCGCCCGAGATCGTAGATGCGACCCGGGAAGAGACCACCTTCGAGGTAACGCTGCTCAGCCATCGGAAGGAGATTCACGACCGGCTGGCGGGCGTGCCGGGATCGTGGGATGACGCGGTGCGGGGCATGGCCAACGTGCGCCATGCGCGCGGCAGCCTGGTTGCGGTGTTCATCGCCACGAAGCTCAACTACATGGACCTGCACCGGACCGCGGAGCTGGCCATCGCCCTGGGCGCGGACGGCATGATGTACAACCGCATCAACCTGGGCGCGGCGAACATGCACCTGGCCGATGCGCTGCTGCCCACACCGGCGATGATCGAGGAGGATCTGGAGACCCTGGTCGAGCTGCGACGGCAGTACGGCCTGGTCGTGGCCATCTCCGTGGTGATCGAGCCGTGCGTCGTCGACGTCAGCAAGTATCCCACCCTGCATTTCGGCTGGTGCCCGCTGGCCGGCCCCGACTCGTACTTCACCTTTGATCCCGCGGGCAACATCCGTATCTGCAACCACTCGCCCACGGTGCTGGGCAACATCAAGCGGGATGACTTCCGCGAGATCTACTATCATCACCCCTACGTACAGGCCTTCCGCGACACCTGGCCCGCCGAGTGTGCGGACTGTCCCCCCGAACGGAAGGCGATGTGCGGCGGCGGCTGCAAGGCCGCGGCCGAGCAGTGCTACGGCACCCTGGCACGCGTGGACCCGTTCGTCGTCCTCAACCGCAGCCACTAAATAACAGGCGCCGGGCATCCGATGCCGTCGGATGTCCGGCGCCCGTGCGCCAACCCTGGAGACAACAGCGCGGCCTAACCGCCGCTGATGAGGTGGATGGCCTGCATCTCCGTGCCGTCGGGCACGAGGGTCGTGCCGAAGTCGCGGCGCAGCACGACCTTGCCGTCGACCTTGACGACGATCATGCGGAAGCTGAACTTCAATGCGTCAAGTACGTCCTGGACGGTCATGCCGTCCCGATACTCGACTTCGTACTGGCCGTTGACATGGATCATGGCTGAGACCGCTGGTCCCGTTCAGTCTGTTCGGCACTGTTGTACGCCGCGAGTTCTTCTTTCAGTACACGCCGGAGGATTGCCTCCAACGGTTCGTGTTGTCTCTGGACATACTCGCGCAGCGCCTGGTTCATCAGCGCCTGGTAGCTGCCGCCTCCGGCCTCGTCGACCACCTCCCGAAACCACTCCAGCACGTCATCGTCGATTCGTATCGTGATCCGAGTCTTGCCCGGAGTAATCGGATCGATCGCACCGCGTTTTCCGCCGGAGAAATCGTAATGTTCTTTCATGTGTTGCCTTCGTACATTTTTCGTTCCTGATGATTCGCCTTTCGTGCAGAAATGATCCGAATTCTCTCGTCCCGCCAGGTGAATACCACCACGAGTACGTGCCCCACAACGTCACTCCCGATTGTGACGAAACGCTGTTCGAAGGCGAAATCGTCCTCTATTGTCAGCGCCCTGCCGTCTTCAAACACCTCGCGGGCGTCTGCAAAGTGGATGCCGTGTTTCCGGAAGTTGGCACGGGCCTTGCCTGGGTCCCACTCGTAATTGATCGCCATGTGTATGTACAAGTGTACATCGTAACAGCCGGATCGGTCAAATGGCCGCTGGCAGGATGGACCTCCCCGATCTACGACTCGCCCGCGCCGATCGTTATCGTCACACGATACGCTTGCGGGATGCCCGCTCGTACCACGACCAACTCATACGTGGTGGTCTGGTCGGGGCACGCGATGCGCGTGTCCTGCCCCGGCACTGCTTCTCCATCGAAGAGCACCGCCTGAGCGTTGATGACCGACCAATGGAGGAATGTACAAGAACCGGGCTCCAGTTGGCTGTTATCCGCCCAGAAGGAGTCGAGCTGCGCGTTCTGACCCGCCAGCACCACCGGCAGGTACAGGGCGGCGCCGCGCGGGACGCCGAGCCAGTCCAGCACCCGCCCCATGACCGCAGCACGATCCGCTGCGCGGCTGATCGCCTCGAAGCCGAACGCGAAGTAGACCACCTTGTAGACGCCGGTGTCCACGCGCAGGCCTGCGGTGCCGGAGCCGATGATGCCCGCGGGCGCCGCCGGCGCAGCGTCGCTTGCATCGCCCGGGGGCGGAGGCGTTTGGGCGGGTGCGAGGGGCTCTGCCAGCACCGTGCCGACCCGGTACGTGAAGACGACCTGGGCCGGCGCGACGGGATCGATCTCGTCCTTCGAGTACTGGTCGTTCGCGCCGTCGCCGCCCGACAGGTTCAGCGCCAACCCATCGCCGATGGGGTCCCCGGGAACGCCGGTCACCGCGTACAGCCCCGTGTCCTCCTGTTGCAGGGTTGCATGCAGGTAGTCCGCCAGGAAGCCGCCGCCGGACCACTGCGACAGGGATTGGGCGATGTTCTGGCCGGTGATGAACAGCCTGCCGCCCCCGTCGAGGTACGCCTTCAACTGGCCGATGCTGTCGGAGCCGGAGTCGGTCACCCGGCCCCAGTAGGGCGCGGCCCAGACGACGGCGCCCGTCCGATACCGATCCAGCACCGCACTGCCGGGATCGCCGCGGAGCCAGACGTCCCAGGTGTCGTAGCGGTAGCCCAGGGCTGCCAGGGCATGGGCGTAGTATGGTTGGTACCAGGCGGTGCCGTGGGGCATGTAGGGGGCATTATAGCCGCCGCCATCCGCTACGAAGAGGATGGGCCCGGTCTTGACGAACGCGGGCAGCACAGTGAAGGATTGCCCGCTCTGGCTGCAGGCGCTGTTGCCGTCGGTATCCGTCGCGCAGGCGCGGTAGGTAACCTCCGTGCCCTCCGGCAGTGCCGCGTGCACCGCGCCCCACACCCCGTCGCCGGCCGATCCGTCGCCATGCACGCCATCATCGGCCATCTGTAGGTCGGCCTGGCCGGCGCCGCCCGCGGTCCAGACCACCCGCATGCCCGTCACCCCGGTCTCGTCCGCAGCATAGCCGCGGAAGAAGATGGTGTCGTCGCTGTCCGGATTGGGCCAAGGGCGGTGTTCGCTGACGAGGACCACCGGCGGCGGGTCGAGATCGGTGCGCCGGTCAGGGCTGCCGAACCAGATGTCCCGGTTGCCGCTGCGCTCCGACTGCCAGGCGAGGCCGGTGCCGCCGGCCGCCAATGCAGCGGCCGCGGGCGATGCGTCCGGCCCGGCGTAGCGGGTGAAGGGCGTCTCGCCGGTCCAGGTCTCGCCATGGTCCGTGCTGGTGCGGGTCCAGACGTTGCCGTCCCAGTCATAGACGAGCCACAGGACGCCGCCGGCCGCGGCCAGGCTGGGCCTGAGGCGTCCCACGTCCGACACCTGCTTCGGCTCAGACCAGCTGGCTCCACCGTCCGTGCTGCTCTGCTGCCACAGCCAGTTGTAGCGATTCCAGGCCAGCACCAGGCGGCCGTCCGCGGCCTGGGCGATGGCCGGCTGGGTGTCGCGGTCGTCGCGCGTGAGTTGGGTCTCGTCCGACCATGTGGCGCCGTGATCCGTGCTGGTCCGGCTCCACAGGGAGGCGTTGTAGAAGGAGGGGCGGGCGGACTGCCAGACCACCCACAGGACGCCGTCGGAAGCCTCAAGGACCACTGGGTCGGTGTTGTCCTCGGCCCAGTCCCCGGGCCTGGCGGTGAGCTGTCTCTCCGCGGTCCACGTGGAGCCGTGGTCCGTGCTGGAGCGGAGCCAGATGTCGCCCTCCCGGTCATACGCGAGCCACAGGGCGCCATCTGCGCCGCGCGCTAGGCTGGGGTTGTAGCGGCAGCAGGGAGCGATCTGCGTTTCCGCCGTCCAGGTCGCGCCGCCGTCCGGACTGGCGCGGGACCAGAGCTCACCGTTGCGCACGAACGCCGCCAGCAGCCGGCCCGTGGCCGTTTCGACCAGGGCCGGGGCGGCATCTTCCGCCGCGTCGGTCGTGACCTGCACCACATCCGCCGCGAGGGAGAAGGACAAGGTGGCAGACCACTCGCCCCAGCTGCCTTGCGACTGGCCGCGCACTCGCCAGTAGTGATCGCCCTGTGCGGGCAGGGTTAGGGTGTAGCCTGTTTCGGGCGCCACGATATCGACGCGCCCCGGCGAGTCGAACGCGGGCGTCCTGTCGACCTGGAGCTGGTAGCTCGTGGCGCCGGGCACGCTGAGCCAGGAGAACCGGACCGGGCCCGCCGGCGCAACCTGGCCCCTGCCGGGGGCAAGTTGCACCGGCCGCGGGGGCCGGCCGTCGAGCCAGGCCAGGCTGCGCTCCATGACCGCGGCGCGGTCCTCGGCGCGATCGATGGCCTCGAAGCCGAAGGCCAGGTAGGCGACTTTGTAGGTCCCCATATCGACGTGAAGGCCTGCCGCGCAGGCGCCGGGACATTCGATGGGGGTGGGCGTCGGCGCGACGGTAGGCGCAGGGACAGCGGTCGGGGGAGGCGCGGGCGCGGCCTGCGCCAGGACGTTCGCATTGGCTGCGGCTGGATCGACGGGCTCCGACCGTGCCGCGCCGGTGCTCGCCGCATAGGTGAAGGCGATCTCCGCGGGCGCGAGGGGCTCGATTACGTCCTTGGAATACTGGTTGCCCGCGCCGTCGCCGCCCGCAATGCTCAGCGCCAACCCATCGCCGATGGCATCACCGGCGACGCCGGCCACCGTATTGCGGGCCGAGTCCAGCTGTTTGAACGACGCGTGCAGGTAGTCGCTGAGGAAACCGCTGCCGGGCGAAGACCAGAGGTTCTGCGCGATGTTCTGGCCGGTGATGAACAGCCTGCCCCCGGCGTCCAGGAAGTCCTGCAGTGCTGCGGGCTGGGCCATGTCGTTGGCCAGCCAACCCTGGTAGGGTGCGGACCAGATGACGATCCCGCCGGCGTACTCGCGGAGAAGCGCGGCGTCCACGCCGCAGCGGTGCCCTGCGTCCCAGGTATCGTGGGCATAGCCCAGGCGATCCAGCGCGTCCGCGTAGGGACGGCGAAGCCAGGTGGTGTCGTAGCTCTGGTCGTCCCCCACGAACAGGATCTCCGCGGTCTTGACGAAGTGCCGCAGCACGGTGAAGTGCGAATCGTATGGGTTTAGAAAGGTGTTGCCGGCTGTATCCGTGGCGCGGACGCGATAGCTGACGCGGCTCTCCGCGGGGAGAGGACCGAAGCGGACGCCCCAGACGCCATCGTTGGCAATCCCGTCGTCGTGCTCGCCGTCGTCGGCCAGCGCCAGCTCAGCCTGGTCCACGCTGTCGATGGTCCAGACCAGGGCGGCGTTTGCCACCCCCGTCTCGTCCTGCGCGGACGCGCGCACGGTGATGATGTCGTCGCTCTCCAGGTTGCATTTCGGCTGGTATTCCGTCCAGTCCACGAAGGGCGGCGGGTTGTCATCCTTCCGTTCCCCGGGGCGGCCGTACCAGATGTCGAGGTTGCCGCTGCGCTGAGAGTGCCAGGCGAGGCCCGGCGCCCCGCCGGCCAGCGCGGCCAGGGCCGCCGCGCCATCGTAGGCCACGAAGCGTGTGAAGCGCGCCTCTGCTGACCAGGTGACGCCGCCGTCCGGGCTGCTGCGGATCCAGATGTCCCCATCTTGCTCGTAGGCCAGCCACAGATCGCCGCCGGCTGCGGCCAGGCCGGGCCTTGTGCGGCAGCACGGCGCGATCTGTCGCTCGACCGACCAGGTCAGCCCGCGGTTCGTGGTGCTGCGCTGCAGCAGCGTGCCGCCGTCCCGGTTCCAGGCCACCACGATCCGGCCGTCCGCGGCCTGTGCGACGGTGGGCGCCTGGTCGTACGCGGGGCCGGCGGTGAGCTGGGCCTCGGCCGACCAGGTGGCGCCGCCGTCGGTGCTGGTCTGGTACCAGAGGTCCCCGTTGTCGGCGCGACCGGACTGCCAGACGAGCCAGAGCACGCCGCCGGCCGCCTCCAGGATGGCCGGGTCGTTGTCCCGGTTCGAGCCCGTGGCAAGCCGGCGCTCTGCGGACCAGGTCGCGCCGCCGTCGGTGCTGGTACGGAGCCAGATCTCCTGAAACACCTGCACCTCGATAATGCCCGGCTCGATGACGGTCTCTACGTACCGTTCCAGGTCATGGGCCAGCCAGAGCGTCCCGTCCGTTCCGCGTGCGAGGCTTGGGTTGCGCCGGCAGCAGCCGTCGATCTGCGTCTCGGACGACCAGGTGGCCCCGCCATCCTGGCTGGTGCGCGACCACAGCTCGCCGTAGCGCGTGGCCACCATCAGCAAGGCGCCCCCGGCCGTCTGCACCAACGCGGGATAGGTATCGTCTGATGGGTCGGTCGTCACCTGCACCACCGGCAGGGTCGCGCGGCCGGCAGGCGCGTGGAAGGCCACCTCCGCTGGCGCAGCCGGTGCGGGGGGCGATACGGTCGCGGGTGCGACTGCGTGCGCGGCTGCACCCGCGTCGAGACACAGCAGTACGGCGATGACCAGGAGCGATGAAGCGCGGGGCCGGCAGGTCCTGTCGTGGGAGCGGAGCTTCGGTAACATCGTTCCTCCTTGCTGCGCGAAACATGCAGCGACCGCATCCGCAACCGGCGATTCGTCTGTGGAGATGCTATGGTGGGGTGATGGCGATGGAGGGCAAGATCATTCTAGAGCAGCGCAGGGGCCGCGTCAAGAGGAAGATTTCGTTAAGCTGTCCAGCCCCGAGCCGCCTTGCCACCGCGGGATGACAAAGGCGCCCGGCACTTGCGATCCTTCGGATCGTTGCGCCGGGCGCCTGCATGGCAGTGGCTCTACAGCTTCGCCCTGACGACCTCCAGAACCTCCGGGAAGTCGATCCCCAGCTCCTTCAACTTCTCCGGCGTGGGCACGCCGTTCGACGTCCACCCGCGGCGCTTGTACACCGCGTCGATGAGAGACTCGTACTGCGCCTCGCGATACTTGCGCAGCGCGGCCACCTTCTCCGGCGTGCTCATCCCCGTCGGATCGATGCCTACCTTCTCGCGCAGCTGCTTGTCGTAGCGCTCCGCGCGACTCTCGTATTCCGCCACGGTCACCGGTCCGGCAGACCGGTAGGGGATGGCGTCGTGCTCGCGCGTGCCCGCGCCCAGCCGGAGGTTGAAGACGCGCTGGAAGTTGTACACGCGCTCCGACATGAAGATCAGGTCTTCCTTCACCACCTCGCGGCCGGTCGTGCCGGAGAAGAGCTCCACGTAGTTGTGCACGTGTTCCGGCACCTTGGCCGGCTCGGCGGTCAGCGCGTTGTCGGCGGGCTCGATGTCGTTCCACGGCAGCTTGCACAGGCCGTTCAGCCCGAACCACGTGCGCCACATGGGGAAGTAGTGCAGCGCCTCGGCCTTGTCCTCGAACGTGGGGATCTGGTTGTTCACCATGTCCATGAAGATGAGCCATGCCTCGTCGTGCTGCGCGCCCTTGTTTGTCATGCCGTAGCCGCCCTGCTGCGCCAGGCTCTCCTTGGTCATGTACTCGGAGTACTCCATCCCCTTGTTTTCCATGCCGATGTCCTGCAGGAACCGGGGATCGGCGCCGAAGTGCTCGGCGAAGTAGTGCTTCATCCCGCGCACGCCCATGCCCGCGATCAGGCCAAAGCCCTCTCCGCGCGCCATCTGGTGCAGCAGCTCGAGCGCGGCATCGGCGTTGCCGAAGCGCAGGTCGAGCCCGCCCGTCTTCTCCAGGTCCAGGACGCCGGCCTCGTAGCATTCCATGACGAACGCGGTCATCGTGGCGAACGAGATCGAGTCCAGCCCGTAGGTGTCGCAGTAGAAGTTCAGCTCGATGATGTCCGGCGGGTTGAAGATGCCGAGGTTCGAGCCGCAGCCGCCCACCGTCTCATACTCCGGCCCGTCCACCGTGACGATGTCGCCCGCGTACGGCCCGGTGCGCACCTTGTACCCGTCTACGCCCTTCGAGCACGCCATGGTGCAGCCGTAGATGCACTGGTCCGGGTGCGTCTGGGTGAAGAGGGCGTCCCACACGGGGGAGGCGATCTTTGCCGCATCGGGGTGTGCGCCGTACTGGAAGTTGTGCACCGGCAGCAGGTCGTAATCGTTCATGATCTCGACCAGGTGGGCCGTGCCCACGCGGCGCATGCGGTTCTGCTCGTCGTCCAGGTCGACGATTTCCTTGTTGATCCGCTGGCCGACCGTGCGGATGCGCTTGATGTCCACCGGGTCATTGGCCTCCGCCTTGAGGCCGGTCTTGCGCACGACGATCGCCTTGATCTTCTTGTCGCGCAACACGGTGCCCAGCCCGCCGCGGCCGGCTTGTTTCACACGCACCTTGCCGCGTTTCGGATCGTACCAGCTCACGTTCAGGCAGCCGATGCGGGTGTGCTCGCTGCCCTGGCCCGCGGAGATCACCGACACGTTGCGCTTGTCGCGCTCGTCGGCCGCATACATCGCGGTCATCTGCTCCGAGACCAGGTGGGTGTCCACTGCCTCTTGCGGCGCGGTTTCGACCGTCACGCGGCCTTCATCGCCGTCAATGAAGATGACGATCTCCTCATCCGCCTTGCCCTGCACCTCCAGCGCGTCCCAGCCCGCGATCTTCAGGAGCGGCGCGAAGTAGCCGCCGACGTTGCTGTCGACCACGATGTGGGTGAGGGGCGAGATGCCCACGATGAGGGACTTCCCGGTGCCGGGGTAAAGGATAGAGCCCGCCAGCGGGCCCGCGGCGACCACGAGCTCGTTCTCCGGGTCGTTCCACTTCGTCTCACCGGTGACTGCGTGCCACAGCCGCCACAGGCCGAAGCCCTTGCCGCCGACGAAGATCTCCTTCATCTGCTCGGTGACCGGACGTGATTCGATGTGGCCGCTACCGATATTGACATAAAGAGTCTGCCCTGCGTAGCCGCGGCTGACCTTTGGGGTGACGTACCGATATTCAGCCAGGATGCGGTGGGCCTGTTTCATGTCCGTGACTGCTTCCAGGGTCGACATTGACTCCTCCTGAATGAGATGGGGCTGGCACAGCCGCCGTTATTTGCCGGACTGCTCCTGTCAAGGATTATACCCTGATCGCGCCCAAGTTGCCATGATATAGGTCATGGCGCTCTTGCCGCAGAATCCTACAGCGCAGTTCACGACAGTTGCAGGCCGGCTGGTTGTGTGATATGGTTGTAGTGCCCTTTATTTGTAGGCCTTTGCGACCGATCGGTGAGATTGACCATGGCTTCACTCCTGCAGCGTAGATGGATGCGCATCGTCCTGCCCCTGGTGGCGCTTGCCGGCGGGCTCTTGGTGGGCTGGCTGGTGCTCGGCTGGTGGCTCTGGCCGGTGCAGTGGACGGATGCGCTGGCGCTGGACCTGGCGCCCGCGGACCGGGAGCACTACCTGGACGTGGTGGCGGAGTCGTACACGCTGAATCGCGACGCCGGGCTGGCGAGCGAGCGGCTGGCAAGCTTCGCAGCCGAGGAGCAGGACGCGCTGCTGGCGGATGTCCGGACGCGCGTGGCGCAGCGCGTGACGAAGACGGAGAACATCCTCATCCTGGGCCAGGATCAGCGGCCCGGCTGGGAGGCGTGGCGCACCGATTCGATCATGGTGGTGGCCATCGACCGGGAGAACGGCCAGGTGGGCGTGATCAGCATCCCGCGTGATCTGTACGTGGATATCCCCACCTACGGCAAGGAGCGCATCAACATCGCCGACTACATCGGCGAGAAGACCGGGTACCCGGGCGGCGGCCCCGCGCTGGCCGGCCGGGTGATCTCCGAGACGTTCGGCATTCCCACGCATCACTACGTGCGCATCCACCTCAACGGCCTGGTCGAGCTCGTCGACGCGCTGGGCGGGGTGATGGTCACGCTCGACTGCCCCCTGTACGAGGCCACGCCGAAGGACGCCACGATGACCGAGTACGTGCCGTGGTCGCTGCCGGCGGGTGACGTCTGGCTGGACGGAGACACGGCGCGCAAGTTCGTCACCTACCGCCACGTGACCACCGACTTCGGGCGGAGCCAGCGCCAGCAACAGCTCATCTGGGCGCTGCGCAACCGCGCGCTGGAGATCGATCTCATTTCCCGGCTGCCGCAGCTTTGGGCCGCCATGTCCGACCTCTACACGACCGACCTGAGCCTGATCGACGTGGTCAAGCTGGCCCAGTTCGCCGCGGGGCTGCAGCCGACCGAGGTGCACGGTCTGCAGTTCAGCATGGACGCGCTGGACGAGATCATCACCGACGGCGGGCAGTGGGTGTTGGTCGTGGGGGATCGCTCCGTGCTGGAGACGGAGAAAGAGAAGCTCTTCATGCGCAAGGCGCTGGAGCGGCTGGGCAGGAATGAGACCGGGGAGGCGTGTCCCCCGCCGCCCACGGAGTGATGCAGGCCACTGGCTCGGCGCAGGGTCGTTCCCATTCTCACTGATCTCTGATCTACTATCTGCAGCACCGAACGATGGCGCAGGCGTTGATCGCGCCTTGACAACTTATGTCTTATGCATAGAATAAGATGTTAGACGTCATTAACAGCACATAAGACGATTGAAATGCCTGGCAAAACCATCGGTCCGGCCGGCGCTCGGCTGCTCACGGCGTTGGCGGAGCGCGACCGGCCCATCTTCTCCGTGGCCGAAGCACAAGCCGTGATCGGCGGCGAGTACGATGCAGTCGTGCATATACTCCGTCGGCTGGCACGCGCCGGCTGGGTCGTGCGCCTGACTGCGGGCCGCTATGCGATGGTGCCTCTGTCCTCAGGCGGCACCTCCGCGCCCCAGGTGAACCGCTACGTTGTCATGCGCGAACTGCTGGCGCCGGCGCCCTACTACATCTCGCACGACAGCGCCATGGACATCCACGACATGCTCACCCGACCTGTCACGGCGGTCACGGCGTCGTCGTCGCGTCGGCTGGCGGGGCGCAGGGTCCTGGGCATCCCGTATCGCTTCATCTATGCGCCAGCGACAGCCCTGTGGGGCCATACACCTACATGGGTGACGCCCTACGAACAGGTGGCCGTCAGCGACCTGGAACGGACCCTGCTGGACGGGCTGGCCCGCCCTGACCTCTGCGCCGGAATCAGCCAGGTCGCCACGGCATTGTGGATGCGTCA
Organism: uncultured Anaerolineales bacterium; assembly: GCA_964566325.1. Taxonomy (GTDB): domain Bacteria; phylum Chloroflexota; class Anaerolineae; order CG2-30-64-16; family CG2-30-64-16; genus JALOOB01. The sequence continues at coordinate 13,305 of CAZMIS010000005.1, read as the reverse complement.
CACCGACCTGGACTGGGATAAGCTGGGGACCTACGCCGAAAAGCTGGGCGGACAGGCTGCGGCGCAGCGCCTCGGTTACCTGCTCGATCTCTTTGCATTGGGATCGCCAGCACTGCTTGCCCGGCTGCAAGCGCTAACCGCGACCGGCTACGTGCGTCTCGACCCACTGTTGCCCGACGAGGGACCCTACCTGGCGCGCTGGCGCCTGCGCATCAATATCGAGCCCGCCGACCTGCAAGCTGTCATCAGGACATGACCCATGATCCAACCAGCTGAGATCGCGCGTCTGGCCCACCGCGTGGGCCTTGGCGACAAGACCATTGAAAAGGACTACGCGCTGACGTGGACGCTGCTGGCGATCGCGGACTCACCGCTGCGTGATCGTCTGGCCTTTAAGGGTGGCACCGCGCTCAAGAAGGTCTACGTGCCGGAGTATCGGTTCTCAGAAGATCTCGACTTCACATTGCTGGCTGAGACGTCAAACGATGAGCTGGTCGGTGCAGTGGAGGCCCTCTTCACCTGGTTGCGGCGCGAGGCTAACATCACGCTCGCCGTCCGCCGGCTGGAGGTGCACCAGACCGGGAACCCGGCGATCTATCTGAACTACACAGGTCCATTGGGCGGCGATCTGAGCAGCCGGTTTCTCAAGACGGACTTCACGCGCGACGAAGTGCTGCTCTTCCCACTGGTCGAGGCGCCTTTGCATGTGCCGTACAGCGATTGTCAATCGCGCAGCCAGACGCTGCGCGTCTACTCGCCTGAGGAGATTTTGGCTGAGAAGCTGTGCGCGCTGCTCGGACGCACAGAGCCGCGCGATCTGTACGATGTACATTACATCTTGGGGCACGACCTGGCGGATGCTCGGGCTGTCTCATATCGGGTAGACGTCAAAATGGCGCATAACAAGGTGCAACGGGCCGAACTGGGCGGCGTGTTGGCACGCAAACAGGAGACCTTGCGCCGTCTATGGGAGCCACGACTGAAAGGCCAGATGCCCGACTTGCCACACCTGGATACCGTAATACGTGAGACAAACCGTTGGCTACGTCAAGCGGGACTTGTGGGCGAATAGCAGTACCGCCGCTCTGCTCCATCGTTCACGGCAGCAGCCGCGCGATCTGGTGCACCGCCAGCCCCGCGGTGTACGAAACCACCAGAAGGATCGCCACACTCGTCGCGGTCCACCGCCAGCTGCGCGTCTCCTGCTGCATCACGGCCACCGTGGCGATGCAGGGGATGAAGAGCACCTGCACCACGAGGAATGCCAGCGCCGCGGCCGGGGTGATGGCGGCATTCAACGCAGCCGCCAGACCGTCGCCCCCGCGGCCGTAGAGCACGCCCAGCGTGGCGATGGTGTTCTCCTTGCGCACGAAGCCGGTGAGCAGCGCCACCATCATCTGCCAGTCCAGCCCCAGCGTCTTGCCGACCGGTTCCAGGAAGCGGCCGGCCGCGGCCAGGTAGCTCTGCTCGATGCCGCCCCCGGGCAGGGTTGAGAGCGCCCAAAGCACGACCGACATGACCAGGATGATGGTCGCCGCGCCCTTCAGGAAATCGATGATGCGGTCCCGCACGGAGACGCCGATGTTGTGCGCGTCCGGTGCATGGAAGACCGGCAACTCCATGATGAACGCGATGTGCTCGCCCCCCAACAGCAGCTCGTGCAGCGCGAATCCGATCGCGGCCAGGGCAACGAAGTTGAGCACCAGCAGCCCTACCGCGGCCAGGGGCGCGTATGCGCCGAAGAAGACGGGCGCCAGGAACGCGATGACCGTGAGCCGCGCAGGGCATGGCACGAGGGGGGTCAGCAGGATGGTCAGCAGCCGTGCCCGCTTCGAGTCGATCACGCGCGTGGCCATGACCGCGGGCACGTTGCAGCCGAAGCCCATGAAGAGCGGCATGAAGCTGCTGCCGTGCAGCCCCATGCTGTGCATGAAGCGGTCGGTCACGTACGCCGCGCGCGCGATATAACCCACATCCTCCAGGAAACCGAGCAGCGTAAAGAAGATCAGGAGGATCGGCATGAAGGTCAGCACGGTGCCGACGCCCGCGATCACGCCGTCGGCCAGCAGCCCGGTGAGCCACGCGGGGGACGAGTTCAGCGCGCCGCGCACCCACTCCGCCAGGGCGCTGACGACGTGCTGCTCCAGCCAGGCCTGCATGGGCGTGCCCAGCGCGTAGGTCAGCCAGAAGGTCAGCCCCAGCACCACGAGCAGCGCGAAGAGCCCCGCCACCGGGTGCGTCAGCACGCGATCGAGCCGGTCGGTGAGCGTGAGGTTGCCGGGATGCGGCCGCCGGACCGCCGCGCGCACCATGCGGCCGATCCATTGGTAGCGCCCGCTGGCCACGGCCAGCACCGCGTCCTCGTGCTCCCGCAGGATTGCGTGGACGCCTTCCCAACGCTCGCCGAGGCTGCCGCGCACTGCTGCGGTGACCTCCGCGTCGCCCTGCAGCAGGGCCAGCGCGGCCCACCTCTCGGGGTAGGGCGGGGGCACCGCACCGGCGATCCGACGCTCGATCTCTGCGAGCACCTCGCGATGGTCTGCGCGGATCTCGGGGCGGCGGGGCGTGTAGGGCATGGTTCCGCGTGCCAGGGCCACCGCAACTGCCATCAGCTCGGTCATGCCCTCGCCCTTACTCGCGATCATCGGCACGACGGGCAGGCCGAGCGCAGCCTCCAGCACGTCCGCATCCACCTCGATCCCCTGTTGTTCGGCCACGTCCAGCATGTTCAGGCCCAGGACGACGGGCATCGGGAGGGCCAGCAGCTCGGTGAGCAGGTAGAGGTTGCGCTCCAGCGCGGAGGCGTCCGCGATCAGCGCGACAACCCGCGGTCGCTGGGCCAGGAGATAGTCGCGCGTGATGCGTTCCTCTTCGGTGCTGGCGGTCAGGCTGTACGCGCCGGGCAGGTCGACGACCCGCACGACGGGGCGACCTGCCTCCGGATCCTTGCACCGGTAGGCACCCACGCGCGGTTCGCTCGTCTTGCCCGGCCAGTTGGCCACGTGTTGCGAGAGGCCGGTCAGTGCGGTGAAAACGGCGGACTTGCCCACGTTGGGCTGGCCGACCAGTGCGACCGTAATCGCGTCTGCTCCGATCGCATCATCCATGCGCACTGTCCGAGCGGACCACGAGCACCTGGTTCGCCTCGCCCGCGCCCAGTGCGACCCGTGTGTCGCGCAGCATCACGATGAGTGGCCCGTGCGTGGTGGCCTGAAGCACCTTGATCGGGGTGCCGGGTGCGAAGCCCATGCCTGCCAGCCGTCCGCCGAGGCCCGAGCCGCCGGCCAGGCCCGCAACCACACCGGCCTCGCCCGCCTGCAGCATGCTCAGCCGCGTCGCGGCCGCGTCCCCTGCCGCCCCGCTTCCACCGCGCACGGCGTTGGCCGCGCGCTCGAGCAGGGCCAGCCCACCCACAGACCGCGGGGCCGGCTGGGCGACTTCCTGCTCCTGCGCCTCGCGGCACTGGGGGCACAGGCCGGCCAGGTCGATGCGGACCTCCTGCACGTCGTAGCCGAACTCATCCCCCACGGAGGCGGCCAGCTCGTCCGCCAGGGAGGTCGAGAACTCCGTCACGCGGCCGCACCCCCGGCACACCAGGTGGTGGTGTGCGGTCGCCTGCTTCATCTCGTAGTGATGGTGGTCCTCGCCCAGGTGCACCTCGTCCACCAGGCCCAGGTCGCGCAGCAGGCTCAGCGTGCGATAGACCGTCGAGAGGCTGAGCCGGGGGTTCTGCACGCGCGCGAGCGCGTAGATCTGGTCTGCATCAAGGTGTTCTCCGTTGGACCGGATGATGTCCAGGAGCAGCCGGCGTTGTTCGGTGACGCGGCGCCGGGTGGCATGCAGGGTGCTTTCCAGGTGTTCGTGTGGGGGCATGGCTGCCTCGGATTATTAGTAATAGGTTGCACTAGCAATCGTACCCTGCTGCGCCGGGCTTGTCAAACGGAACGGGGCAGTCGGATCGGCCGCGGCGGGTCCGCACGACGTCGCGTGGCGCTATGCTATAATCTCCTGGCTGCTTCATCAATCATCCTCCGGGCCCGACCCTGCGAGCGCGGGCGCGTGCCGTCAGCATCGCGCGTCTCAGGGCGACATGGGCCTGGTGGAACACCGGGAAAGGACCCTGAACGATGCGCATCGTACAACCCACCAACCTTTCGCCGCTGCCTTCAACATCACCCACGCTTGAGTTCCGTGCGGAACGGGGCGAGCACTTCCTGGTCGATGTCCTGGAGGAAGACCTGGTGCGCGTCCGGCACCACCCCGAGGGCGCGCCGCGGCTGGACCGCACGTGGATGATCGTGGGGCCGGACGGAGACGTGCCGGTCGAAGGCCGGTTGCGCGACGATATGGCGCACTTCAGCCGGCCGGGTTTTGCCATGGAGACGGCCGGCAGCAGTGTCGACATCCGGACGCAGAAGCTGCACCTGGCAGTCTCGCTCGATGATCTCAGGATTCGCTGGCACGACGACCGCGAGCGCTGCTTTGCGGCCGACCTGGCCGGCCGCGCGTACAGCTACGACCGCAGCTCACGAGCGACCTACCACTACATGGAGCACCGCCTGGAGGACCACTACTACGGCTTCGGCGAGCGCTGTGGCCCGCTGGACAAGTCCGGCATGCGCTTCCGCATGGTCAACCTCGATTCGCTGGCCTACGATGCGAAGACCACGGACCCGCTCTACAAGCACTTCCCGTTCTACATCACCCTGGTCCCGGAGCTGGGCATCGCATACGGCCTGCTCTACGACAACCTGTCGAGCGCCGAGTTCGATATGTGCCGCGAGATCGACGCGTATCACGGGCGCTACCGCACCTATGTCGGGCAGGACGGCGACATCGACTATTACCTGATCTTCGGGCCGACCGTGCGCGAGGTGGTGGAGAAGCTGGCCCGGCTGACGGGGACCATGGCGCTGCCCCCGCGCTGGTCGCTGGGCTACCTGGGCTCCACGATGACCTACACCGACATGCCCGACGCGCAGGTGCAGCTCAGGCGCTTCGTCGACCTCTGCGCAGAGCACGATATCCCGTGCGACATGTTTCACCTGTCATCCGGCTACGGCTCGGGCCAGGACGGCAAGCGCTATGTATTCACCTGGAACCGCGACAAGATCCCCGATCCGCAGGGCATGGTGGATCACTTTCATGCGGCCGGCATCCGGCTGGCGGCCAACATCAAGCCGTGCCTGCTGACCACGCATCCGCTTTACGAGGAGGCCGCGGCAAAGGGCCTGTTCATTAAGGCGGCCGGCTCCGACCGGCCGGAGCTGTCCGTCTTCTGGGGCGGCACCGGATCGTATCTCGATTTCACCAACCCCGCGGCGTACGCCTGGTGGCAGGAGAACGTGCGCACCCAACTGCTCGACTATGGCATCGACGCGACCTGGAACGACAACAACGAATACGAGATCTGGGACGATGAGGCACAGTGCGCGGGTGGGGGACGCCCGATCCGCGTCGGCATGTTGCGCCCCCTGTTTTCCATGCTGCAATCGCGCGCCTCACGCGAAGCGCAGCTGGCGTCTCGCCCTGGGGAGCGCCCCTACCTGATCTGCCGGTCGGGCTGTCCCGGCATCCAGCGTTACGCGCAAAGCTGGTCGGGCGACAACCGCACATCGTGGGAGACGCTGCGCTACAACATCCCGATGGGCCTGGGCATGGGCTTGTCCGGCGCGCCCAACATCGGCCACGACGTGGGTGGCTTCGCGGGCTACCAGCCCGAGCCGGAACTCTTCGTGCGCTGGGTGCAGAACGGCATCTTCCACCCGCGCTTCAGCATCCATTCGTGGCACTTCGACGGGACCGTCAACGAGCCGTGGATGTACCCCGAGGTGCTGCCGCTGATCCGGTCGGCCATCGAGTTCCGCTACCGGCTGATTCCTTACCTGTACACTTTGCTGTTCGAGGCTGCGGAGACCGGCCATCCGATCGTGCGGCCCATGGTGTACGCCTACCAGGACGATCCCCGGTGCCAGGTCGAGTCGTTCGACTTCATGCTCGGCCCGAACCTGCTCGTGGCATCGGTGCTGGAACCGGGCGCGCGGACGCGCAGTGTCTACCTGCCCGCGGGGACACCGTGGTGCGACTTCCACACCGGCGAATGGTACGACGGCGGGCAGGTTGTCGAGCTGCCCGCGCCGCTTGACAGGATCCCGCTGCTGGCGCCGGCCGGCGGCATGGCGCCGATGGGCAAAGCCATGCGCCATGTGGGCGAACAGCCCGATGACCTGCGCGAGGTGTACGTTTTTCCCCATCCGGTCGAGGGCGACGGCGAATTCGAGCTGGTGGAGGACGACGGCCTCAGCCTGGACTACCGGGAGGGTGCGGTCGCCCGCGTGCGCCTGGCCGTGAGCGCGCGGCCGGACGCTATCCGGCTGACCGTGGACCGGCCTCGCGGGGCGTTCGCCCTGCCGTACTCGGAGATTCACTTCCTCCTGCCGCCCGGCGAGGGGCGGCCCGTCTACCTCGGTGATTCCTCTTCCCCGATGCTGCCAGTTGTCGGCGCGGATGGCCGGCCGCGCGTCACTTGGCGTGTGCCTGGTCCGTGACGGGGACTTCCGGCGCCGTGTCAGACAAATCCGACACGGCGCCGGCCGCGAGTCCGATGCGGTCATCAGGCGCGGGCTGATGTTCAGGATCCCTGCGGCATGATAAGCTAACGCCATAAGCTTGAGTGAGCGAGCGCACTGAGCGCCAGACACAAAGCAATTTATCAGAGTCATAGGAGAGAGAGAATGATTAACTTCCTGATCTGGATCGTCGTCGGTGGTTTGTTGGGTTGGATTGCGAGCATGATCATGCGCACCGATTCGCAGCAGGGTCCGCTGCTGAACATCATCGTCGGCATCGTGGGTTCGCTGCTGGCCGGTTGGGTGATCACCCCGCTGTTGGGCGGCGCCACGATCAACCAGGGCGACTTCAGCCTGTCGGGCCTGCTGATCTCCCTGCTGGGGGCGGTCGTGCTGCTGGCCATCGTGAACCTGTTCCGCCGTGGTACGGTGCGGTAAGACGAGCAACAGATAATCAGTCGAATGAGGCCGTCGCTCGTGCGGCGGCCTCGGATAAACCGGGGTTGAGTGAGTTTTTATCGGCAGTCGTAAGTGGGTTGAGGAGAATAGGGGGCAGGAGGGCTCATGCCTGAGGGGGCATGGGCCCTGTTGCTTTAACGTCACCGCTGCACGATGTCACGACGCGCCGCGCTGTGCTGTGCTACAATACACCGGTATCCCATCCAAGGAGACAGCATCGATGAAGCGCATCCTCGCTGCCCTGCTCATCGCGCTGGCAGCCGGCGGCGCCAGCGCAGTTGCGCCTGTCCGCGCGGACGGGAGCATCCCTCCTTACTACACCGTCACGACCGTCCAACTGGGAGATGGCTCTCAGCTGGAGCAAGCCGTCATCTCCGGTCCGCCGGGCCCGCCCTCCGGCCGCACGGTCCCGGCGATCCACCGGCCCGTGGCTGACGCGGCACGCGGCATCGCCAGTCTGTCGGTCCCCGCGTATCGCTGGACATTCGGTTGCTCTGCCACCTCGGCAGCCATGATTGCCGCGTACTACGACCGGTCCGGCTTCCCGAACGTCTACACTGGTCCTACGGACGGCGGCGTCATGCCGATGGACAGCAGCGCCTGGCCGCGGTGGACGGACGGCGAGCCTTTCACGTACGACCAATGCCCGTTGGCCGCGTCCCGCCTGGGACTCGACGGCAGGGCCCAGCGCGGCTCCATCGACGACTACTGGGTCGTCTATGCGAGTGCGGCCAACGATCCGTACATCGCCGGCGGATGGAGCGAGCACGCGTTCGGTGACGCGATCGGCGACTACATGCGGACCAGCCAGTCGGCTTTCGGGAACATAGACGGGTCCACCGCGTTCCATAACTGGATCAGTTCGACGGCACCCCTGACCTGTGCTGACATGGAGGCGCGAAATATCACGCACGATGGGACGTACGGGCGCATGCTCTTCTACCGGGCCCGGGGTTACACGGTGACCGACTGCTACAACCAGAAGACCGATACGGCCGGGGGCGGATTCAGCTTCGCGATGTACCGGGCCGAGATCGACGCGGGACGGCCCGTGCTGCTCAACCTCGCGGGGCACAGCGTGGTCGGGGTCGGCTACGACCTCGCCACGAGTACGGTCTACCTGCACGACACGTGGGACTTCGAGATGCACTCCATGGCCTGGGGCGGCAGCTACGAGTCGATGCCCCTCAAATCGGTCAGCATCGTGAACATCCTCGCTCCGGAGCCTGCGGCGGTTGCCGTGCTCGCCCTCGACGTATTCGATGCCACGCGCGTCGAGGTGACATGGACCCCCGTCGACGGCGCGGACCACTATGAGTTTTGGGCGACGTCCGGCGGACCCTACCTCATCCCCGGCGCGAACTGTGATGCGCCCGGCGACGCGGAATGCACCAGGGTCGCCGGCGCTGGCTTCGTGCACGAATCGCCCGCCGGTTCATCCGGCCCCGTCACCTTTGTCGTGCGCGCAGTTAACGCGGACGGCGTCGCGTCCGGCGGACCGCACGGCCGGGCGGGTGTATTCAGGTATGCCCTGGCGCCCGGCGGCTGACCGGCCCGTCTCCCCTGATCAGGGGAGAATCTGGGGCAGGGGGGCTCATGCCTGAGGGGGCATGGGCCCTTTTGCTTTAACGCGGCCGTAGCACTTGTAAGGGCGCGCGACCTGTGGCACAATCAGCCGTGGCCCCGATCATAGCACAGCCACGCGCGTGACACGCGCGGCCGAACCGACCGGGCACGGTGGAGGAGCAAGGCTGATGAACGGCATCATTAACCCTGAAGCACTGATCGCATTGGTCACCCTGACGGTCCTCGAGATCGTCCTCGGCATCGATAACATCATTTTCATCTCGATCATGGCCGGCAAGCTGCCCGCGAAGGAGCAGGGCAAGGCGCGGACCCTGGGACTCGGTTTTGCCCTGATCACCCGTGTTCTTCTCCTGTTGTCGCTCTCCTGGGTAATCCGCCTGACGGACCCGATCTTCACCGTGTTCCACCAGGACATCTCTGGTCGGGACCTGATCCTCATCATCGGCGGCCTCTTCCTGCTGGCCAAGAGTACGCATGAGATCCACGAGCGCCTGGAGGGGGTCGAGGGCGGCCAGCCCGTGCGGAAGGTGGCGGCGTCGCTGGGGGCTGTCGTCGTCCAGATCGGCCTGCTCGATATCATCTTCTCTCTGGATTCCGTCATCACGGCGGTCGGCATGGCCCGGCAGCTCTGGGTGATGATCCTGGCCGTCGTCATCGCCATCGGCGTCATGATGCTGGCCGCTGGCAGCATCAGCGCGTTCGTCGAACGCCACCCTACCGTCAAGATGCTGGCCCTCAGCTTCCTGCTGCTCATCGGCATGTCTCTCGTGGCCGAGGGCATGGGGGTCCATATCCCCAAGGGCTACATCTACTTCGCCATGGCCTTTTCGGTCTTCGTCGAGATGCTCAATCTTCGCATCCGGGGCCACGAGCCCGTGCAACTGCGCCAGCCCTACACTGCCCCTGCTGAAGAGAAGAAGACGCCGGCCAAGGCGTAAGGATTGTCACCTATGGCTACGACCATCCAAATAATCGCCGAACTGCTGCGCATCGACCAGCAAGAAGCCGAGCGATTCCTTCGTGAAGCTCAATCGTTCTTTCCCGAACCTGTTCCCGAGGGAACCATCATCCAGCTTCTTCGCAAGCGCCGGGACAGCGATCTGACCGCTGAGGAAGTGGCCTCGATCATCAAGAAAGAAGTGGCAACGCGCGCGGCCAATGCGCCGATCCGGCCGGCGCGCGATGAGGCCGGCCCCGACGCGGACCAGGACTCTGGCGTGCAACCCGCCAAACAGCTCAACCGGCGCGGCGACCCCGGACAACGCACGGAAAAAATGGACCGGTGCGAGCATGGCGTCCTGGTGGGACGGCCCTGCGCGATCTGCAGGCGGCTCGGGACCTCGCACGATAAGTGAGTGAACTCGCCGCGTTCATCATCCCCCAGGCGTCAGTGCGAAGACGAATGCGCCTGTGTGATCGGACGGGGTGGACGGCAGGCCGTTGTACACCGCGACCACCACGTAATACATGCCATGCCCTGTGGCGGTGAGCACGGCCGCGTCGGGATCGGTCAAGGTCGCGTCGGGCCAGTCTTCGCGGTAGACACTGGCCAGCCCCGGGGTGAAGTAGGGTGCGTCCGCCTCGCGATAGACGTCATAGGTAACGCCCGCGATGGTGTGCCCCACCGTGTCGCTCCCGACCTTGGTCCATTCAAGCCTGACCTTGCGTTGGGTGTCCACGACCACAGAGGCGTGCAGGGCGGTGACCGCGGCAGGCCCGTAGAGCCGCTGCCAGTAGCCCGCATCCAACTCGACCGTCCCGCCGGCCGTCGACCCCGCTGCCGTCCCGATGATGGGCTGGCCAAGCGTGTCCGACAGCGTCACAGTCCCCCCGTTCGCCGAGTCGCCCCCACCCGCGATCACCCACCAGGGAATGTCCGGCCCCCCTGCACTCACTGCAGCCTCAGCCGCCAGGAGCAGCACCAGGCCCACGGTCAGAGCAGCGATGACTTGCCGCTTCATGGGTTTGCTCCTTTCACTGGCAGGTGTTGTCGAGGGGGGCAAAGACCTCATCGTACACGCCGGCGCAGGCGAGAGTATACGTCGACGGTAAGATAATCGGCCCGCCCGCCAGCTGCGAGGCGGCGACCCGGACGGTGGAGTCGGCGCCCAGAAAGATCGTGCTGTTGCTGGCCAGCACATGGCTGTTGCTGATTTCGACCGTGTCGCCTGAACCCGAGGTTGTGTAGGCCGACACCCCGACGTTGTTCCCGCCGGTGGCAGCAATGGCGCCGCCCCTGATCGTCACCGACGCGTGATTGATGTAGACGCCGGTGTTGGAGGCAAGGCCGGACGACGTCGCTGTGACGCTGTCGAGCACGATGGGTGCGCTGCAGGTGTGGCTGTAAACACCGTAGTTGCGGACATAAGATCCGCCCGCGCCATCGTCGCCGGATGCCGTTGCGACGACGTGGGTCATTGAAGGTGAGGACGAGCTGTTGCGCATGCCGTAGTTGTAGACCCAGCCTTCAGCCTGAGCGTTGTTGCCCGTCGCCGTGGCGGTGACACGGATCATGCTCGGGTGAGAGCCATAGTCGTTGGACACGCCGCGATTGTCGATGATGCTGGTGCCCGTGCCGTTTCCGGTTGCTGTGGCAGTGACGTCGCTCATGGCCGGCGAGGAGTCGTCGTTGTACACCGCACGGTTGGCATAGCCGCCCGACGCGTTGGCCGTCACGTGGGTCATCGTGGGTGAGGACATGTAGTTATGCACCGCGTAGTTCTGGCCGCCGTCTGAGGCCATCGCGGTGACTCGCGTTAGGCGAGGTGACGCTTCATAACATCTGATGGCGATGGTATTGATGGCATTGCTGCCGCCCGTGCTCTCCACCGTCAGGTCGCGCAGCTCGGTGTTGTTCGCGCAGGTCACTGTCCCAGTGGCTCCAGTGGGCGTGCCGGGTGCCCGAATGCGGGTGAGCCCTTGCCCCGCGCCCGCGATGTCGACGAAATCCTTCATCGCCACCGTCTCGTCGTAGACGCCGGGCGCCACCCAAATCAGGTAGGGGTTGCCCGCGCCGGCTTTATTGATGCTTTCGAGTGCTTCAGTGATGGTGTCGTAGTGACCTCCGCTCTTGGCCACAATGATCACGTTCTGCGGCGCGGGCAGGAACGCACTGGGAGGCAGTCCGCCCAGCGTGGCCGCATTGGCAGCTTCCTGGGCCACGAATGCGTAGGGCGTCGCCGTAAAGCGCCGGTCCGGCAAAAGCTGACTGAAGCTTCCTGTAGACCCGCTGGGGCTGAACCAGACGCGCAGGAGACGGTCGGGACCTGCGAAGGCATCCGCTGTGAGCGCCACCTTCATGCCCTCCAGCGAGGTATCGCCCAACAGCACGCTGAACAGGCCATTGGTGACCGGAAGCGACACCGCGCCATCCGGCTCTTCGCCCGTATCGGATGTGCCGTCGTTGGACCAGTAGGCGGGGGTGCCGGCGAGGTCGACGACCGCGAACTTGAAGTAGCCGGCCTGGGGGGCGGGCGTGCCATAGGGCACGCCGCCGACCAGCACGTGGCCCTGGTAGCTGACCAGCGAGGGCACGGGCGGCACGCCCGCCGGGGCGCTGCCGGCCGCGGGCGCAAGGGCCAGCAGGGTGAGTACGACGGCGAGAACGACGAGCCTGGAGCGATTCATGTGGCGCCTCCTGTTGTGTGGGCCAAGTGAAAAGGCGTGGGCGAGGGCGGCAGTCCTGGTCGAGGCGGAGGTGGCGTGAGGCGGGGATGCCGTGCTCCGCCACACATTATACACCCGGATCAACTCACCGCGCGCACGCAAATGCCAGCGAGATTGAGACCTCCTCTTCGATCTGTCGGGGCACGGCATGCCGCGTCCTGACAGGCCGGGGCTCGGTGATTCGGCGTTCACACGCGCCGTTTCGGTGGTACAATACAAGTTGCCGGTCCGCTATCTGGGCGGCCCGGCTCGCTCACCACCCGGAGGCGGATCATGAAGCGCCAGTTCCTTCTGATCGCCGCCATCGCTGCCTTCATCGCACTTGCCCTGGCCCTGCCCGGCCAGGCGGCCCCACCGCTCGCACATGCCGGCGACCTTCTTGCGCCTTCGGGCCAGGTCGAGATGCCGCCACCCGACGCCAGCGATCCTCTTGCACCGGTTCCCACACCAACGCCAGTCACCCTTGTGATCCCCGTCTTCCAGGACACGTACATCGATCAGCTCAACCCGGACGTCTTCTACAGCGACGGCGCGCGGCTCCACGTCGCGCTCTCGTCCGAATTTCTCTATCGCCAGCTGAGCCTGGTCAAGTTCGACATCTCGGCGGTTCCGCTCGGCGCCAGCATCAAGAGCGTCAAGTTCCGCGTATACCTGGAGGAGGCGACCGGCCTGAAGACCGTCGATGTCTCCATGGGCCGCGCGACGAAGGGCTGGGATCCCAAGGTAACCTGGAACAGCTGGACCAAGTCCGGCGGTACGTGCGACGAGAAGGCCACCATAGCCGTCAGCACGGCGGATGGCTGGAACGAGTGGAACGCGTTCAATCTGTTCCAGGACTGGTACACCGGCCCCTACAGCAACTACGGTCTGTGCCTCTGGGGGCCTTCCAGTGGCGAAGGCTTCGGCCGCGCGTTCAGGAGCAGTGAGGTTGCCAACGGGCCGGAGCTGGTCGTCGAGTACTATGCGCCCACGCCGACCCCGACGAACACGCCAGGGTTCGGGGCGCCCAACGCCAATCCGCCGC
>CAZMIS010000004.1:0-32210 GCA_964566325.1 uncultured Anaerolineales bacterium | reverse complement strand
CTGGCTCTTTTGTTCATTTCCTTATCCACATCTGCCAGGCGGAGCTGCTCGATCGGATCCTGCGGGAAGCCGAAGCCCTTATGCGCCTTGACGATTGCCTTATACTCCCCGGTGAGCGCCTTCAGGTTCTCGGTGGTCAGGTCAGTGTCCAGCTTCGCCCCGACCTTCTCCTTCATGCTGTGCAGCGCATGCTCGAACGCGGTGTCGGGGATCTCGAGGACGACCTTGCCGAAGCCCTCGACCAGGCGGCGGTACGCATCCCAGGCGAAACGGGGGTTGTCGGTCAGCGCCGCGATGCCCTCGACGGTCTCGTCGTTCAGGCCGATGTTGAGGACCGTGTCCATCATGCCGGGCATCGATTCCTTGGAGCCCGAGCGGCAGGAGACCAGCAGCGGGTTGGCCGCGTCGCCGAAGCCCTTGCCCGTCGTCTGCTCGGTCGCCTTCATCGCGGCCAGTTCCTGTTCCCACATGCCCTCGGGGAACTTGCCGCCCGCGGCCAGGTACGCGTTGCAGGCCTCGGTGGTGACGGTGAAGCCCGGGGGAACCGGCAGGCCGATCCGGGTCATTTCGAACAAGTTCGCGCCCTTGCCGCCCAGCAGGCCGCGCACGGCGTCCCAACTGCCGTTGACGTACGCCTCCGCCTCAGCCACTTCCGTAAAGAGATAGACCCACTTCTTCGACATTGTACTGCTGCCTCCTAAAGAATGCGCCCTCGTGCTGCATCGGCGCCCCGCCTGGGGGCATCGTGTTCTAAGGATAGAGGGACGGGTTGACATCGTGAGCGCGAGCCGCGCTACACCGCCCGAAGCCATCACGACCTCGGGCGGCAGGATAGAATTATAGTTCAGCGAGGCGATATGACAAAAACCAAGCGTTAAGGCCAGCAGGGTGCGGGGTGAAGCGGGCGGCAGACGAGCACGGCGAGTCCTGAATCACTCGCTCCAGCGTTCGTCATCGGTGTCTTCGTCGTCCTCTTCCTCGTCCTCCTCCTCAAACTCGTTCCACCCGTCTTCGCCGAGATCGTCGATCTCGATCTCGTCGTCGTCGTCCTCTTCCCAGGTGAGGTCCTCGACGTGCGCCGGCAGATCCAGTTCATCCGTGACTTCCTCGGGGATCTCCTCGTAGGTGGCGCAATAGCCCTCGCGGTCGATGCGAATTTCCTCCGCGCCGCAGACGCCGTTGTCCCAATTGACGCAGTCTGCGAGCTTGCAAAAGACCTTGACGCTCATCTTTCCTCCTCGCTGCCGGCAGCGCACAGGTGGTCGGTTGAGGGGTGCGCGATATGTCCACGCGGGCGGGAGAATGCCACAAGATGCGCAGATGCGCAAATTACGGATTGGGGGTAGAGGGTGGGTCGGCACGCACGAAAAACGGGGGCGACCCGATCGGATCGCCCCCGTGCGGTGCACTGCTACAGTGCGGCTTACTTCACGTGGATCTGGATTGACCCGGCGCCGAGCGGCTGCAGCGCGCCGTTGTCGTACACGACGCCATCGCCGTTCCAAATCCTGATGCTGTACATGTCAGGCTTGCCGTCGGCCACCCACACCATGAACTGGTAGGCCGCGTCGCCGATCGTGCCCTGCCCCTTGAACTGCGCCAGGGTGCCGGCCCGGTTGATCACCAGCCAGTCGAAGCTCGTGCTGCGGAAGTTCAGGTCAGTCCCCAGCAGCTGGAACTGCAGGTTGCCCGTGGGCTGCAGCGCGCCCTTCTTGTACTTGAGCGTGAAGGGGATGAACGCCTTGCCGGTCGCAGCCGGGTCGGCCGCGTACGCGCTGGCCGGCGAGACGATCCAGCCACCCGCGGTGACAAAGGAGTCGTTCATCTCGGGCTTCAGGTTCAGGTCGATCAGCACCGGGTCGTGGTCCGCGATGCGGAACGCATCCGGCGCGTACAGGCTGTTGATCTGATCCGCGCTCTTGAAGTTCGTGTTGTAGTCCAGCACGCTCGGCTCGTCCGCGTTGATGTGCCAGTCGAAGACGGCCGCGACCTGTGGCGTCAGCGAGTGGCTGCTCAGCGCGTGATCCAGGTAGCCCCATTGCCCGTCGAAGACGTAGGAATAGGCTTCCCAGGAGCCGAAGAGGAGCTTCAGGTCCGAATACCCGGCCACCTTCAGCGCCTCGATCGGGTCTTCCCGCGCGTAGGAGTTCAGGTCGCCGACGATCAGCGCGTCCGTGTCGCCGATCTCGGTGGGATCGTCCGCCAGCCAGCTCCACAACAGGTTGGCAGCGTTCGTCCGGACGATGTTGCAGTTGCCCTGCCCGTCGAGTGCATCGGGATCGTCACATGCCGAACCCTTGCTCTTGAGGTGGTTGACCGCCACCACGAAGCGTCCGCCGGTGGCCTTCTCCTCGAAGGCCTGCGCCAGCGCGGGGCGGTTGCGCGCCTCGCCGTCACCGCCGTTCACGAATTCCACCGTGTTCAGCGCGGCGGTCGTGCCGATCGGGGTCACCTTCGCGGGCTTGTAGATCAGGCCGACCTTGATCGCGTCCGTGCCCAGCGCGTTGACCTGGCCCGTGCCCGCGTCCGCGTCGATGAACGCGTAGGTGTCCGGATCCGCGACTGCGTTCAGTGCGGTCACCAGCGCGGCCAGGGCGCTGTCCGATCCGTAGCCGTCGTTCTCCACCTCGACGAGACCGACGACGTCAGCCATCGTACCTGTGATCGCGCTCACGGTCTTGGCCAACTGACGATCATACTCGGCCTGGCTCTCAGCGCCGCGGCAGTCGGTTGGTATACCCTCCACACCATTGGTGCAGCCGGTGAAGGTGTTGAAGAAGTTCAGGAGGTTCATGCCGGCCACGCGCATCGTGCCCGCCGGCTCAGACGCGGCCTCGGGCCGCGGGTTAGTTGGTTCGAAGCTGATGGAGCCGCCCAGCGCGTTGATCGGCCGGACGCGATAGGCATTGCCGGAGGCTGCGTTGCCCGACCATGTGTAGGTCATGACTCCCACGATCCCGGTCGCCGTGTCGCCGCCGCGGAGCGTGTTCGACGCAGATAGCGGCAGGTCGCCGCGCGCGAAGACAATTGGATCGGGATTTTGATTGTTGAGCGCATCGTCGACGATGATGCGGTTGAGGTTGTTCGCTGCCTGGAGCGCGTCGGCTTCCACACCAGGTCGGTAGATGTTCGTCGGCTGCATCAGCCGGTCACCCAAGGACAGGACCACCTGCCCAAACCGACCGAGTTGGAAGTGCTCGGTCACGTAGAGCGTCTGAGGCAGGCGCACGAGCATGCCCTCGTATCGCTCGAGATAGTCGAGGGAGAGCACCGGGAAGGTGACATCAACCGGCCCAACCGTACCGGTTCCACATGCGATGGGCGCTGCCGTCGTGTTGATTTGAGTCTGACCCTGATACTCGCCGGCAGTGCCCGTCACGCGGACAACGTCGCCCACCGCGACGTTGTCGTAGTTTCCGTTGAAGACGAAGATGCCGTCGGAGGTGGCTGAATCACCATCGCCGGTCAGATCCTGCAGGTAGAAGCCGCGCAGTGTAGGTGATGCACCCTCGTAGTCGCCGACAACGACGCCCATCGTGGTGAGCGCACCGGTGATGGCTGCCGCTGAGCCGCTGCCCTGGATGGCCGGGATTGTAATGTAGGGTGCAAGACACACATCTCCGGTGCTGAACGACGTTGAAAAATCGGCCAGCATGTTGTCCGGCGGATCCTCAGTATCTTGATCGGTGACACTTGCCGCCAGAACGACCAACGTGCAGCTGTCCCCATCTACAAAGCCAACTGCAGGATCGAGAGTGAAGACAGTCGGGCCACCCGAGAAGGTTGCGGCGTGCGCGTCGCTCAAGCTGCATGCCAGATCAAACCAAGACTCCGTGACATTCACGGGCTCGCTGAAAGTGACGGTGAGATTGCTGCCCAGCGCCACGCCGCCGGCGCCGTTGGCCGGATCAGTACTCACCACGAAAGGCGCAGCATCAGGGGGCGGGGTGTTGCGCGGGTTCGGCGCGCCGATGGTGAAGTCTGCGGAGTTGTTGTCAGTATCTGTCGCGCCATTGTTGTTGCGTAAGGCAGCGGTCGTGTTGCTGAGGTTCGACGTGGGTGCCGTTTCGCTGCAGTTGGTTGCAGATCCAAAACCGACAAAGTCGACCAGTCCCGTTGGGCAGCTTCCGCTCAGGGTTGTGCTGTTATTTACAAGCGCGACCTTTCCTGCGGTCGCGCTCATCGCAATGCTGCCGATCGCGTTTGGTGTCGGGAGTGAAACCGTGCCGCCGGATCCCTTCGCTTCCTGTACCAAGTAGTACCTGCCAGGATCGATGGTGCCGCTCAAGACGGTCTTCTGCCACGAAGTGCCGCTGGATGAAGCATACTGGACCGTCCAGTTGGTGACGTCGACGGCCGTGGCTCCTCTATTGTACAGCTCGACGAAATCGTGAGTTATGGTCGCGCCGGAGTTGCCACCGCCGCCGTAGACCTGGCTGATGACGATATCGGGCGACACGGCGAACACCGGGGCCGGCATCGCTGCCGGCAGGAACAGGCCGAGGGAAATGGCCAGGATCAGGAACCACTGTGAAGCACGTCGCATGAAATGACCTCCTCGTGGGGTGCCCGGCGCGACCGCACATGGCTGGCGGCGTCTCCGGATCGCGCAGCATTGGGCGAATTGATCCATATCCGGGTCGGAGATAAGCCGAGTATATCGTCAGGCGGCGCGACTGTCAACCGGCCATGTGTCTTGTCAGGAATTCCAAATGACGGGCGCAGCATGGGATCTCCCTGGGGTTGAAGTTGCCAAGCGGAGCGATCCAAGCTGGTCTTGGTTGGCTGTGCGGCGGCATGTCGGCGGCGTCAAAGGGGCGGAAAGCTGGCACGGTCGCGTGCTGCGGGGCATCGGGGGCGTCGGGGAGTGCAGTTCGTGGGTGGGCGGGCCATCAGCGGGCGCGCCGAAGCCGCGCTGACGGCGCCGAGATGTAAACCAGGTGGCGCTTCAGCGGTACCGGCTGCGGCGTCTGGGGCGCGTGGGGGCTTCCTTGTCGAGTTCGAGGCCGGTGAACATGAAGCTGATGAGCGCCTGCCAACTCTCAAAGTACAGGTAGTGGGTGAGCGCCTGCAGATCATTGAAGAAGCTCTGGCGCGTGGCCAGTTCGAACCGTACGGCGCGATACTGCTCGTCACACAGGTCCAGGACGGTGTGGCACAGAAAGGCCAGCAGATTGAGCATCACCAGCACCATCGCCAGATACTGGCTACCGTGACCGAAGTTGTGTTCCAGGTGATAGCCGTAGTGCTTGAGGACATTGTTGTTTTCGTTTTCGCTCTTCCAGCGCGTGCGGGCCGCGGTGACAAAGCGGTGGAGCGTCTGCTCGGTGAGCGCATGGTCGGTGGCCCAGGTGTTGTGATACAGTACGGCGCCGCTGGCGGCATCCGTAATCGTCACCTCGCACCAGTTGACGTACAGCGGCGCCGTGTCCGCCCGCAGGGGCACCCGCTGGGCGTAGCGGTAGTGCCACACGTGCGTCTGGCCATTGTGCCACTGGCGCTCCGTCAGCTCATGCACGCCGGCGACCGAGCCCAACAAGGCGATTTCCTGATACAGCGCCGGATGCGACGCCGGCTTGCAGGTGAAGGCGAAGTGGCACTGGTGCCGGATGAGCAACTCGCAGAAGGGCTGGTGACAGTACAGATCATCGCCCAAGAACGTCACCGCACCCGGCGCAAAATGCCGCCCATTGCGCGCCAGCCAGCGCTCGGCGGCCCGCAGTTCGCAGTCCTGCTTCTCAGCGCCATCCTGCGGGCGGATGAACTCCGGTTCCAGCGCCAGCACCCGGTTCTCGCCCGGCGCCACGATTAGCGGCGCCACCAAGCTATGCGAGTAATAGGTGCGGCCGTCGACGACCCGGGTGCTGCATTGGGCGCAGTGCAGCTTCTCGGAACCGAAATACTGCGTGCCATCCAGGGCGCATAACCACGGCCCCAGGTGGTCCTGATACGCACTGAGGTAATTGCCGGCGCATAATTGGTCGAAGATCAGCCAAAACGGCGCCGCCAGCTGCTCCGGGGGCACCGGGTCCAGCAGGTTGCGAATCTGCGGATCGGAGGGCACTTCGTCGAGACCAAACAGGCTGGATGCGTTGTTCTGCCCCTTCAGTCGTTGCATGTCGCGCTGGTGGGCCAAGAACGAGGGCGCTTGCATGAAGAAGACCGCAAACGCCCCCAACGCCGCATCCGCCATCGAGTACTTCGGATTCGACCGGCGCCGCCGGTCCGGTAACTGCAGCATGGTCGCAACCAGTATCGAGCGCAAGCGGCCAAAATCCAGCGTCTTGCTCATCTCACTCTGCCTCCGTCCTGGTAGCAAAAGACGCTGCTATTCTAACCGATTAACGCCGATCCTTTAGTTGGAAGTCCTGGTGTCTTGTCATACACTCGTCGCGGTCGCGGCGCTGCGGTGGTGGAGCCGATCGCCTGGCCGGCTCCACCACCGCCCCCCTCAACCACCTGGCCGCCGCGTCAGAGGCGGCGCGGCAACGCTCACCGCCAATCCGCTCAGTTGGCGCCGGGCACGAGCCCGAAGGTGAACTTACCGACGCGATTGGAGTTCGGGCCGGCCTCGGATGCTGTGCTGACGGCCTTGACCACATAGAAATGGGCGTCGACCTGCGCCAGCACGGGGTCGTCGTGCGCAGGAGCACTGGGCTCGGCCAGCGGCAGCGGGCTGCTCCAGTCACCGGGCTTGAAGTAGGGCTGGCTGCTGCGGAACACCTGGTACCTGTCCCCGCCTCCCACCGCACCCCACGTCAAAGCAACATTCGGTGTAGCCGCGGCGACAGTCACCGTGGGCGCGGCCGGCGGATCACTCGCCGAGATCTTCGACACGAACCCATCGCTCGGACCTCCAAGTTGGCTGCCGAACGCGTTCAGTACGGGTAAGTCAGCCGACTCTGTGTAACCGGTGACGAAGATGTTGCCGGCCGTGTCGCTGGCGACGCCGTAGTTCTCATCGATGCCGGTTCCACCCAGATACGTCGCATAGGTCACCTTGTTCGATGCGGTGGCACCCAGGTGCATGCGCGCGACAAATACGTCCGTCTCACCGGACAGGGCGCCCGTCCCAACAGGGAAGTTGGCCGACGCAGTGGTCCCGGCCACGTAGAAGCCTCCGACCGTGTCCACCGCGATGCCGTACCCGAGATCCTCGCCATCGCCTCCCAGGTGGGTCGCGAAGTCTACTCCCAGCAGCCCGTTCAGCTTCAGGACGACCGCATCTAAGGAACCGCCGCCATACAGCGGGCCCGCGGTGATCGGGAAGTCCATGGAGCTTGTGGCGCCGGCAATGTAGAGACCGCCATTGCCGTCGACCGCGATCCCGTTGCCCCAGTCTTCACCGGTCCCGCCGATCAGTGTGCCGTCGAGCAGGGCGCCATTCGCATCCAGGCTGGCGACCAGGAGGTCGCCCGCTCCCGGCCAGCCGCCCGGAGGAGTACCCGGAAAGTCAGCCGACTCGCTATACCCCGTTACGTAGGCGGCTCCGCTCCGCACGGCAATGGCATATCCTTCATCCCGCTGGCTGCCACCGAGGCAGGTGGCGTAGGCCAATGCGCCTGCCGCGCTGAACCTGGCCACCAACACGTTTCGGTTGCCGCTGGATGCGCATCCCGTCGTTCCCCCTACCTGTGGCGAGTTGGTGCTGCCGACCACGTAGACCCCCGTGCCGTCCAGCGCGATGCCCGTGCCTGTGTCGAAGCCGGCGCCGCCGAGGAGGGAAGCATGGAGGATGTCGTTGCCGCTGGCGTTGAGCGCGGCAACGAAGATGTCGCTGTCACCTGCCCCGCCCGGAGCGCCGGGGAAGTCGGTGGATAGTGTTTCCCCGACCACGGCGGCCAGGCTCCCACTGACCGCGATGCCGCCGCCGATGTCGAGGCCCGATCCGCCGAGGTAAGTGGCATAGATCAGCGCGGTTCCGGTCGTGTTGACCTTGGCCACGAACGCGTCCGTCGCACCGGTGTAAGGGCCGGGCTGGCCCGGAAAGTCAGCGGACTCTGTTTCGCCCGTCACGTATGCGTTGCCCAGGTAGTCGACCGCGATCCCATATCCTGCGTCGCCGCCCGAGCCCCCCAGGTAATTGCTGTAGACCAGGCCGGTGGCATCGGGCGCGGCTGGCATGACGGCCACAGATTCGATGGCGGCTTGCCCCTGTGATGCGGGTGCAATGGCGAACGCGCCGCCGGCCTGCCGCACGACCGTACTTCCGGCCTGGCCCGAACGGCCCTCCATGGCCCACGCGGGCAGCGCCAGGTCGATGCCGCGGCCCTTGAGGTCCAGCAGCAGCCGGCCGTCCACGGCCGAACCCACGGCAGCTCCCTCCACCTGCAGCGCCACCCGGCTGATGTCTGCGCCGGCCCTTGCTTCGAGCCGCCACGGCACCATCCCCCTTGCGTCGCCGCCGATCACCAGGTCGATGCCCGGGTAGAGATCGCGGTAGCGTACGCCCGACCACACCGGGACATCGCGCTGCCAGCGGGAGGGATCGCTGCCGATCAGGTACGACACGCGCGTCGCCACGCGGCCGAATGGCTCGAGGCTTGCCGCCCCATCTGCGCCCCCAAACGTAAGGCGCAGCGCGGTTCCCGAGCGCGTCGCAAGCTGCGACCCGCTGCGCCGCGCCGCCCTGCCGGACGGACCGCCACGCGGCTCGTCTTCGGTCGGATCGGGCACGGTCAGCCACGCTGCATCGTCGGTCACCCAGATGTGCTGGTTGCCCTGCCTGAGCAAGAAGCGGGCCCCGGCCGCGTACTGCCCTACGTTCTCGATGACGAGGTGGGGAGAGGCCGCCTGGATCGGCTCCTTTGCCGCTGTGCTGGCGCCTGCAGGCGCCAGCACAGCGGTCAGCACATTCGCCGTTGCGGAGAGCAGGCACGCGAAAAGCAAGATCCTGCCCGCTGTCGAAGAGGGTGCGTGCACCCGTGTGGCGAAACGAACGCCGTGCGGCATGGACTGACTCCTTACTGCTGGCTGCCTCCCCAATCCGGGATTCGTCTACACACTGATCTGTGTGTTCTTCTCGACGGTCCGCAGGGCGAGAAGGATCAACACCGAGATCAGTATCAACAGCAGCGACAGGCTCAGGGCCACTCCCAGGTTCGTCTCGAAGCCGGTGAAGATGACCAGTGGCATGGTCTGCGTGAAGTCCTGCAGATTGCCGGCAAAGATGATGGTCGCCCCGAATTCGCCGAACGCGCGCGCCCAGCTCAGGATCAATCCGTTCAGCATGGAGCGGCCGGCAAGAGGCAACATCACGTGTCGGAAGATCTCCGACTCTGTGGCGCCATCCGTGTACGCCGCCTCGATCAGGTCCGGCCGCACCGCGGCAAAGCCCAGCCGCGCCGCGCGGATGTAAAGCGGGGCAGAGACAAAGGCCTGGGCAAAGATGACCGCGGCCGTGGTAAAAGGCAGGTGAATGCCGAGCGCATGTAGCGGCCCCCCAAGCAGGCCGTTTCGCCCGAAGGCCAGGAGCAGCCCGATCCCGGCCACCATGGGGGGCAGCACGATGGGGAGATCGATGATGGCCTCGACGGCCGCCTTATAGCGAAACGACCAGCGCGCCAGGACGTAGGCCAGTGGCGTCCCGAGCAGTAGGGTCGCCAAAACGCTGGTGGCGCTGGTGAAGATGCTCAGACGGGCAGCCGCGATCACCGAGGGGTCGGCAAGGTAGCCCGCAAATCCGGCGTCGACCCCGCGCCAGAGCAAGACCGCCATCGGGATCGCAAGCAACAGCGCGCCCAGGCCGCCGACCAGAAGGAAGCCGGCCAGGGGTCGAACCCGGTGGATCTTCTGGTGGTACGCCGCATCAGCAGCGCCGCGGCCCAGGGCCTTCGGACCCGGAGCCACTCTCGCGGCAATCGTGTCCATGCGCACCGTATCTCGGATCATCTTTGCATCACTCCAGAGCCCCAGGCGGGCGGGTCAGCCCGTCAGGACTTGCCGGGCATGAATCCCCACTTCTTCAGGATGGCCTGCCCCTCGGCTGAGGTCACCAGCGCAGCGAAGCCAGCCGCATGCTGGGGGTGCAGCGCTGCGGCGAGCGGCGCTACATTCAGTTGGCTGATCACGTTCAACTCGGGCGGAATGCTCACCGTCTTCAGGGCAGGCGCTGCGACCGCATCGGTGACAAACACGATGCCCGCATCGGCTTCGCCCAGCAGGAGCTTGGAGACGATGGGCTTGACGCCCGCTTCGTTGGAGACGACGTTTGCCAGCACCTTATCCTTGAACCCAGCGCCGAACTGCTTGTCCATCTTGTCCAGGCTGGTCAGCGTGACCTTGCCGATGGGCGTGTCCACCACCGCGACCAGCAATCTCACACCGGGTTTCGCCAGGTCCGCCAGGGTCTGCAGGTTTGCAGGATTCTGAGCGGGCAGAGCGACGACGAGCTGATTCGTCGCGAATACCTTGGCCGCGCCGCCGGCAACGGACTTATCGGTGATGGCGTCGTCCATGTCCTTCTGGCTGGCAGTCATGAAGACATCACCGGAGGCGCCCTGGGTCAGCTGCAATCTCTGGGTGGGCGAGTGACCAATTTCGATCGCGAGTTTGACGCCGGGATTCGCCGCTTCATACGCAGCCGCCAGCTCCTTGGCCGCATCGGTCATGTTGGAAGGCGCGAACACCTTCACCGTGGCGCCGGCAGGCGCGGCCGCAGGCGCTCCCGGCCCGGGCGTGGCGGCCGCCGAAGCCTGCACTGCGGGGAGGCTGCTGCACGCCGTGGCGAGGACAATGATGAGCAGCAGGACGAGTGGGACGGTCTGGCAGTTCTTCATCTGATTCCTCCAGGATGTGGTGAACGATTAGCCGGGGATCAGTCCGATTGACGGTCGGACGGCTCTCCCCGATGCGACTACCCAACGTCAATCACAAACGATATCTCTTGCGTCTTTCGCTCATGCCTGAATTGGAGCCAGGCTTTGTACCTCCCGGATTTCGGGAAGTTCACTCTGAATTCCAGGTTGTTCGGATCGGCCAGGCTTTGTTCCAGGAAGGTGGTGACCTGCTCGTCGATGATCAGGAGGCGGGCGACTGACCTGGACACAACTGCGATCTCCTGGGAACGCGTCTGGCCAGCTTCATCGATCGCTTCGAAGTAGATGGAGCTATCCTCACCCGCAACGAGCGGGCCCGCAGTTTTCAGGGTAATCCGCAGCCCGGCGACTTCTTCGAATGGCGATGGTTCCGGCAGCGTTGCGGGTGCGGTTTGTGTGGAGCCGACAGAGATGGGTGCGCTCACCGTGACTTTGTCGTCGCCGATCGGCCAGAACCACACGAACGCAACGTATTGCCCGTCGGTCGGAAATGCGACGTTGGGCGGAATGACGGTCTCTTCGAAGGGCTTTGCGGACATCGGGTCAGCTTTTCCGCCCAGGCTCGGATCCTGCAAGGGTGGCGTCCGGAGAAAGAGCGGCATCACCTCCACATGGCCCAGGTCGAGGCGGGCGACGGCCAGGTAGGCATAGTAAGTGAGAGAGCTATAATCGAAGGACCTGAACTCGGTGGCCCGCCGGCCGAACTGGTCGATGATTTCGACGTCGAGGGCCACCTGTTTTCCTGGAACGATCGACGACGCCGGATTGATGAAGAGGCGGTAGAGGTTGGTCCTCGGCCCTGAGTAGACCTGCGCCACTTCCTGCGCCTTGGCCGGCATCAGCCAGCCTGCCGAGACCGCGATGAGCAACGCGAGCGCACCTGCAGGCGCGATCAGCCGCGGCGCCAGTTCGAGCACCTGGCGGGCCGGCGGCTTCGGCGCGCTGAGCTTGTGAACATCGTATCCGCGCATCCGCAGGCTGTTCGTCACCACGAAGATTGAACTGAAGGCCATCGCCCCGGCCGCAACCATCGGGACGAGAAAGCCGAAGGCCGCAAGCGGGATCAGAACGATGTTGTAGAAGAATGCCCAGAAGAGGTTCTGGAGAATCGTTTGCAGTGTGCCGCGCGACAGGGAGATCGCGCGCGCCACGCCGTGCAGGTCGCCGCCGATCAGGGTGATGCCGGCAGCGGCCATGGCCACATCGGTGCCGGTGCCAATCGCAATGCCGACGTCAGCCTGTGCCAGCGCTGGCGCATCGTTGATCCCGTCTCCCACCATGGCCACGAGTTGGCGCCCTTTGTCACCTGGCCCCGCGGCCTGCAGCCGCTTGACCTCGTTGACTTTGTCGCCGGGCAGCACTTCGGCCAGCACGCGCTCGATGCCGACCTGCTTCGCGATCACTTCGGCGGTGCGCTGGTTGTCGCCGGTGATCATGACGACGTCGAGGCCGAGCCGGCGGAGCTCAGCGATGGCTTCCCGTGACCCGGGCTTGACCGTGTCCGCGACCGCCACCAGTCCGATCAGCCGAGCAGTTTCTTCGCTGCCGGCGGCGGGCGCCGCGGGGCGCACAGTCGAGCGCACCGCGACCAGCATGGCGGTTTTCCCTTCTGCCTGCAGCCGTTCGATGTCCGCCTGCAGCGCCTCAATCGCGATCCCTTCGTTCTGCATCATCCGCGGGTTGCCGACAGTGAGGCTCTCATCTTCCACGTTGGCGCGAATACCGAAGCCGCTGACCGCCTTGAAGGCCAGGGGATCCACCAGACGCAAGCCCCTCGCTGTCCCGGCCTCAACGATCGCGCAGCCAAGAGGATGCTCCGATCCGCGCTCCGCGCTGGCAGCCAGGCGCAGCACCTCCTCAGCAGTGTACGCTGCTGCCCCGGGAACTGCGTGCGCGGCGATGACGTCCGTCACTGCCGGCTCGCCGCGTGTGATCGTGCCGGTCTTATCCAGCACCACCACCTTGACCCTGCCCGCGCGCTCCAGCGCCTCGCTGTTCCTGAAGAGGACGCCGTTCTCCGCACCCTTGGTCGTGCCCACCATGATCGCGGTCGGCGTCGCCAGACCGAGCGCGCACGGGCACGCGATGACCAGCACCGCCACTGCGTTGATCATCGCGCCCGACCACTCGGCGCGGGTCAGCAGCAGCCAGCCGAGGAAGGTCAGCAGCGCGACGGCGATCACGACGGGCACGAACCAGGCGCTGATCCGGTCAGCCAGCTTCTGGATGGGCGCCTTGCTGCCCTGGGCCTCCTGAACCATGCGCACGATCTGGGCCAGGGTCGTATTCTTGCCCACCTTGCTGGCCTCGAACCGGATCAGCCCTTCTGTGTTGATGGTCGCGCCGATGATCTCATCTCCGGGACCCCTCGTCACCGGCATGGATTCGCCGGTGAGCATCGACTCATCGAAGGCCGACCGGCCCTCACTGATGATGCCGTCCACGGGGACCTTCTCGCCCGGCCGGACAAGGAGGGTGTCGCCCACGACGACCTGGTCCACATCGATCTCGGTCTCAACGCCGTCGCGGATGACATGTGCGGTTCGGGGACGCAGGCCCATCAATGCTTTCAGCGCTTCGGACGTCTTGCCGCGTGCGCGCGCTTCAAGGAACTTGCCCAGCATGATGAGCGTAATGATGGCGGCGCCCGTCTCGAAATAGACGTTAGGGCTCGGAATCAGGCCAAGTACGACGCCCGTACTATACCCGTAGGCCACCGAGGACCCCAGGGCAATCAACACATCCATATTCGCGCCGCCTGCGCGCAGGCTTTTGAATGCGCCGGCGTAATACTGCCATCCGACGACGAACTGTACGATCGTCGCAGGGATGAGCATCGCGACGAGATCGTTCGGGAACGGAACGATGAAATCGCGCGCCATGCTGTACGCAACCAGAGGCACGGTGAAGATCAACCCAATGATCAGCAGGCGCTTCTGCCGGCTGACCTCCGCGGCGCGCACGTGGGCTTCCGCGTCTTCGATCGACTCGGCTTCGCCTGCCTGCACGAGATCGAAGCCCGCCTTGCGGACGGTGCGCGCCAGCTCCGCGATGCTGGTCAGGCCGGGGATGAACTTGAGTGTTGCGCGTTCGGTCCCATAACTCACGCCGGCCGCGAGCACGCCTTCCTGCCGGGCAAGCAGCTTCTCCAGGGCCAACGCATCGGAGTTGTCGCGCAGGCCGGTGATGGGCAATTCGACGTTGCCGGTCGGTATGCCGTAGCCAATCCGCTCGACGCGGGCGATGATGCCGTGTTCGTCGAGCTGCACCGGATCGAAGATAACGGTCAGCTTCTCGCTGGCGAGATTCACGTTGGCCGCGTCGACGCCGGGCAGCTTGCGGACATTGCGCTCGATCGATGCAGCACAATTAGCGCACGTCATGCCGGTCACGGGAAACGTAACGTTCCTGGTCTGAGCCATTCAGTTACCTCTGAGGGGCGAAGTCTCCTCGCCCGCTATTGGGCGGGGAAACCCCGCCCCTACCTCTACGAGGACGCCGCGGCCGCGTCGGGCGCTGTGCTTTGGCGCAACGAGCGCACCAGGTACCGCTCGGGATCCTTGTCGAAGGCGTGCTTGCAGCCGGGCGCACAGAAGTAGACCGTCTCGCCGTGATACACGCTCGTCAGCCTTGCCGTCGCCACATCCACCAGCATGTCGCAAACCGGATCCTTGGCGAATTGCTTGTGGCTGCTCTTCTGCACCAGCCGGATCAGCCCGATGTACACCGACAGGCAGATCACGGTCGTAAAGGCCGCGGTCACCCAAACGGCGACCGGGGAGATGTTGATCATGACGCCCAACATGCCACCCATCATGCCGCCCATGAAGCCGCCCATGCCGCCGTCCATCGCGCCCATCAGCCCGCCCACGCTGCCGAAGCCGGCCCCGAATGCCACTCCAACCGTGACGCCGACCAGGTTGCTGATGAACATGTCGGTCGCGGCGCCGATGAAGTAGCCGATGGCGATGCCCGACATCATGCCCATCGTCATCCCGATCATCATGCCGAGCATCTCCGTCACCGCAGCCCGGTAGCGCAGGAGGTACATGCCCACGCCCGCGCTGATGGCTGCAAAACCGGCGGACAGGGCAATTGCTGTTGAGAGGTTCATTCCTGGTCTCCTCGCCGGTGAACGAAATCACCGTCTGGTGCGACAAGTGCGCTGCGACCGTGGTCGCCGGGCTAGTTGCGGTTGACCGCGAACTCAAAGCGCAGATTGACCGTCTCGGCGCCCGGGCGCTCGACGATGGCGATCACGCGCCAGGGACCGGGCATCGAGAAGTGGACGTTGCCCGTGTAGTGGCCTTCCGCCGCCGGCTCCGCCGTCACCAGGTAGGCGCCGTGGCTCATGTTCGTCATGTCGATATCGAAGGTGACCGTCGCATCCGTGATCGGCTGGCCGTCGGCCCCGACCAGGTAGGCGTCAAGATCGGCCGTGCCCCGCACGGGCTGTGCGGGCTCGCTGCTGAGCCATGCCACCACATCGCCCTGGGCCTGCCTGCCCAGGGTGGGCCCCACAGGCGCCTGGGCTCCCTGCTCCGCGTCCTTCGCCAGCGTGGAAGCCGATGCCGCGGCCACCCCGCTCTGGCGCAAGGCCGCCGCGCCGCACCCCGTCAGAAGTCCGATGGCTGCCACGAGCACCAGGCTCAGAATAAGATTCCGTCGCATTGTCTTCCTCCTCAGTTGAAGTGATGGCGACACAGGGCATCGGTGGGCCAACACATCACGGCCACAGCTCCACTGAGACGGACATCCCGATCCGCAGGGCGTGCCGCACCTCGGCCAGTCCCATCACCTGTCCGCCGAAACCTTGCCGGAACCGCTCGGCATCCCCGCGGTTCCCGAACGCCAGTATCCCGGGCGTGCAGCACGACGTGACCCCGCTGCCCACCAGGTAGGACGCGTCGTTCGCGCTGACCACCTGGTGATACAGGAAATCGGTGACCAGCATCAGGCCGGGGGCGTCATGCTCGAGCAAGGCCAATCCGCAGTGCGGGCAGCACGCTGCCAGGCGGCCGCGTTCCTGGCTTCGCAGGATGACGGCAGTGCGCTCTGGCACGGACCGGTTGCACATTGCGCAGGAACCGGGCGCGCCCTCCCTGCCGTTGACTCGGGATGGCAGGGCCGCGCCGCCGCGCGTTTTCACGAGGTGGCCGCCGCCGGCCAGGATGTTGAGATCCCGGTGGATGGTCATCGCCGACACGCCCAGCTCCGTCGCCAGTTCCCGGATTGACAGGCTCTGGCGCGCATCGAGCAGCTCTATGATGTGGCGTTGGCGTACGGCGGGTGTAAGCGGCATGTGACATCCTGTTAGAAGTAACAACTAAGACAACAGGATGGTAACATCCGCGTGGCTGACTGTCGTCAACAGCGAGGGTGATTTTCCGTTCACGCTTAAGTATCAGAGGATGGCGCCGCATCTTGGCGCCCGGGTGGGGTCGCAGCGGGGGACGAAGAATCCTTCTCCCACTGCGACCCCGAAGGCAGGCACGCGCCAGGGCTGACCCTAGTTGCCCGGCACCAACGCATAGGTGAACACGCCCACGCGATTCGAGTTCTCGCTTCCTTCCAGCCCGACGCCTGCGACGGTAGCAACGGTCTTGACAAGATAGTAGGTCGAACCCGCCGTGACGAGCACGTTCGCATCCGTGAACGAAGTCGTCGTCTGGTCTTCAGACTGATTGCTGCTCGGGTCGCCGGCCTGGAAGTACGGCCAGGCACTGGACAGAACATGGTACTTGTTCCCCGTTCCGACCGCGGGCCACGCCAGGGCCGCGTTGTTGCCGCTTCGAGCGATCGTCACCAGTGGCGCGGGGGGCGCGTTCGCTGCCTTCACCTTCGCTACGAACGCGTTCGTGGATTCCCAGTCAGCTGTTGCTGAGCTGCCGCCGGTAACGAAGGCATGCCCGGCGGTATCGATCGCGTTGCCTTCGGCCCAGTCATCGTATGCGCCGCCGAGATAGGTGGCATAGGTCACCTTGTCCGGTGCTGTGGCGTGTTGGAGATGCAAGCGGGCCAGAAAGCCGTCGGTGGCGCCGCCCAGAGTCCCATCATTGGTTCCGGGCGTCATTGGGAAGCTGGCCGACGACGTCGTACCCGAGACGTATAGGCCCTGGACTGTATCCACGGCGATGCCATCGCTCTCCTCGTCGCCGTCGCCGCCCAGGTACGTCGCGAAGTTCTTGACCAGGTCACCGGGGCGCAGCCACATGACGAACGCATCACTCTCACCGCCGCCCCAGTTGGCGGGATTCACCGTGACAGGGAAGGGAACGGCAGCAAGTGGATCTGAGTAGGTGGTGCCGGCCACGAAAACGTTCCCAGATCCATCCACCGCCACGCCGGAGCCCCAGTCGTCGCCGCTTGCGTCGAAGACCCTGCCCTGGGCCAGCGCTCCGTTACCATCGAACCTGACGACGATGAGATCCCGATTGGGCGATGCAGGGGCCGTTGGCAGGGTTTCGCCCGTCACGTAGGCTTCAGTCTGATTGGCCACCTTGCGGACCGCGATGGCATAACCTGCCTCAATGGGAGCATAGTTGAAGCAACTGGTATACCCGGGTCCACCGGACGCATTCAGCTTGGCAACGAGCAAATCGCCGTTCGCGTTCGGGATGCAGCTCGTACCCGCAATCGACGAAGTGCTCGAACCCACAAGATAGGCCTCGAGTCCATCAACCGCGATCCCATAGGCCCTGTCGACTCCCGAGCCGCCCACCTGCGACACATAGCGGACGTCCGTTCCGGAGGCGTTGAAGGCCGCGACGAAGATGTCGGTGTTCGCGGCCGGAGCGATGAAGCCAGGGAAGTCCGGTGAGGTGGTCTCACCTGTCACGAACGCCAGATCTCCGTAGACAGCGATGCCCCAACCGATATCGAGTCCCGAACCGCCCAGATAGGTGATGTAGACGGGAGGGGTTGTGCCGTCCGCGTTGAACTTGGCGACAAATGCCTCAGTGAGCTCCGTCGTGCCGTTGTTAACCGGATCGTATGGGCCGGGATTGAAGGGCAGATTCGTGGACAGCGTCTCACCCGTAATGTAGGTGTTGCCCGCAATATCAGCAGCGACGGCATACCCTTGATCTACAGATGTGCCGCCCAGCGTAGTGAAGTAGAAGTCAACCAGCGCGGCCTCATCGGCGGACAAAGCAGCCTCCCGCACGGACTGCGGGCCGGAAAATGGAGCGAGCGCGAACGCATCGCCTTCCCCTTGCTTGATCGCGATGGTGCCCCGGACCTGCTTGTCGCCTGACAACGTCCAGCCCGGCAGCGCCACGCCAACCTCATGACCCTTGATCCCTAACCGCAGGCCGACTGCATCGGCCGCAACCGACTCGGCCCCCTCCACTCGGAGCGCGACCGCGGACAGGTCGGCGCCGGGCTGCGCTTCGAGCCGCCAAGGCACGGCACCGGCCGCGTTATCGCCCACGATCAGGTCCACCCCGGGATAGAGGTCACGATACCGCACACCCGACCATGCCGGCACGTTGCGCGTCCATAGTGCCGGGTCATTGCCGATCAGGTATGAAACCCGGGTCGCCAGCGGTCCGTACGGCTCGATCGCAGGGGTGGGGTTCGCGCCCGGGAATGTGAACCGGATCGCGGTCCCCGCGCGCGCGGCTGCAGCGGCTTGCCGAGGGCGTCCGACCGCGCGCTCGATCCGCGCACCGATCCGTGACGCCTTTACGCCCGCGGGCAGAGGATCGGGGACGGTCAGCCAGAGGGCGTCGTCAGCGAGCCATACGTGCTGGTCCCCCTGCCTGATCAGGAAGCGAGCGCCGCTGGCGAACTGGCCGGCGTTCTCGACCACAAGGTGCGTCACATCTGCTTCTCCGGCGCCTTGGGCCGGCGATGGAGCTGCTGCGGAAGTCTCGCTCAGGCTCGCGCCCGCTCCGGCGGACGCTGCGGCGGTCGTGCCGAAGAGAAGCCCCACGACCAGCAGAAGCCTGACCGCTGTCGAAATAGCGATTCGAAATCCGGTTGAAACACTGACACCGACCATAATGACCTCCCCGTGTTCTCTGTCTTGCCGCGCGGCTAACGCAGGATAAGAGGGAGATAGATGCGCTGTTGTTCCAGCATCCGCCACAACTCACCGCCGTCCACCGCATTCGCTGTGCCGACGTAAAGGTTCCCCAGGTGCCCGGCCACGGCATGACTTCGGTTCGAGCCGGAGTTGTTGCCATCGCCGAATCCGTCGACGTTCACCTGCACCCAGTCCGCGCCGTCCGGCGAGCGCCACAACTCGATGCCTGTCGTCACGTTCTTGACGCTGGCGTAGAGCTGATGACCGAAGACGAACACGGCCTCGACTGTTTGATTATTCGGGTCGCCAAAGCCAGCGGCGATCGCCGGTTCCCAGATCGTTTCATCCACGGTGCGCCAGAGCTGAGCGCCGTCGACCTCATCCCCGGCGCCGACGTAGAGATAGCCTGCCATCTCGGCCATGCCACCGGTCAAGGTAGTGGTGCTGCTGCCGAAGCCATCGCTCACGATGGTCGTCCAGGCGCCGCCATCGGTGCGCCAGAGCTGCGCTGGTCCGCCCGACTCCACGGCCGCATGAAGTGCGCCACCGTAGACGGCAAAACCCGTGATGGTCGCGGCCTCAGTCCCCGGCGTTGCCGGAGCGACCTTCGACCACGTGTTGTTGTCCCCGCTGCTGCTGCGCCAGACCTGTGCACCGCTGACCCGGTTCGTTACGCCGGCGTACAAGTAGCCATCGAATTCGGCCATCGCCGTGATATCGACGGAGTCAGGATCATCAAAACCTGTAATCGTCATCGGCGCCCATGTCGTTCCGTCCTGCGAACGCCAGATTTGCCCGGCGTTTTCGCTGCGACCGGTGCTCGCGTAGAGCTTCTGGTTGAAGACCGCCAGGTCCATGATGGCGAGCGGCCGGGTGTCCGTCCCAATGCCGAAGCCCGGTTGGGAGACGGGGGTCCAAGTCGTGCCGTCTTGCGATCGGAAGATCCTGGCGCCGGCCATCGCATTGGCGGTGCCGGCATAGAGGTGGCCATTGAATACTTCGAGCGCGCTCACCTCGATGGCCAATGGATCTCCGTAGCCATTGGTGTTGACCTGCTGCCAGGGAAGCGCCTCTTGAGCGATGCCCGTGGCATGTGCAGGCGCGAACGCGCCGGTCACCCCAACAATCAGGAGGATTAACGCGGTGGCAAAGGCAAGTCGTTTTAGCGCCATCTCACACCCATCAGGCTGACGATTCGATGCGGATATCGGGGGAGGGATCGCTCCTTGAAGAGCACTCTCTCCCCCGAAAACGGCTCCTACCGAGTAGGAACTACCGGGTTACGATGCTGGCCGTGGGTGACCAGTCAGATCCCATCGGATTGACCGATTGCACACGGTAGTAGTATGTCCTGCCGACCGGGTTGCGCGGCACGCTGAGGAGCGCCGACACGGTCGGAGCGCCGGTGGTGTCAGCCGCCCGGGCGGTGTTAACCACTCCCAGCGTAAAGGCCGCGTCGTTTGCACGCTGGATCCGGTAGCCGGTCTCGCCGGGTACGTTCGTCCAGGTGAGCCTGATACGGTTGTTGTTGCCCTGCCGCCCCAGGTTGGTGGCGGTCAGTGACGTGGGCGCCAACGGTGGCTCGACCCACGAGTCGACGTTCGTGAATGCAGACGACGTGGTGATCGTCGGGAAGCCGCCGCTCACGATCTCATTGATCGCGGGGTCAGCGTAGTTCCACGTGTCGCCTACGACGTTGATCGCCTTCACCCGGTACGAGTATACGGTCTGGGTATTGCCGATGGGATCGCTGAAGGTGATCGTATCGCCGACGGTTTCGCCGGTCGTCGCACTCAGCCCCGCGGCGTCCCTCGGGATCGTCGCAAGCACGGTCCACGGTCCGGTGGAGCTGGTGGCCCGTTCGACCACCCAGCCGGTCTCGCTCGCTGAGTTGTCGGTCCAGGTCATGCTCACGGTCCGGTTGTTGCCACCGCCGGTCGGAGCCGACACAACCAGGTTCGTCGGCGCCCACGGTGGGTAGGCCAGGGTTACCGGCCGCATCATGTCCATTTCCTCGTGGCTGAGGATATGGCAGTGGTAGACGTACTCGGCGCCGAAGTTGACGAAGTGGTTGTAGACGTCGATCGGCTCGCCCTGAGGCGAAACGGCCGCGGGAGGCAATCCCAGCAGTTCGGCGGCAGTCGAGAGATTCATCGACACCCCGTCCTGCATCGACGGGTTCAGCAGCCGCACGCTGTTGGGTATGTCCCACGGCAGCGTTGGCACGACCGCGCGGAACGCCACGATGGTGTCCATCAGCGGGCTGATCCGCACCGTGTCCTTCCAGCCGAGCTCGGTCGCATCGGGCGGCAGAATGGTGTTATCCCAGGCGACGCGGTTCAGCACCTGCACGTCGAACGCATGGTAGTGGATAGGGTGCGTGTCGACGCCGTTGTGCGTGAACCGCCAGATCTGCGTCCCGTCACTGGCCGTGGCAATCGGCATGATCTTGATATCTTTGTAGGCCCCGCCCACCAGTTCGGTCGCCTTCGGCAGGTTCGTCGTGTCGACAAGCTCCGTCTGCGGGAAGGTGTACGGGTGGAGGTTGACGTTCTGCAGGATGGGTTGGGCCGGGACGGTCTCCACGCCCAGATTGGCCTGCATGCGGCCGAACTCGTCAAAGACCGACTCGCTCGTCTCGTCCTGGATTGCCTTCGGCTCGAGGTAGAGGCTCAACTGCTTGTGGTTGCCGAACATGTCCTTGACAAGCGTGTCAAACTTGGTGTAGGAACCGCCCATCTCGGAGATACGCACGTAGCCGTCGCACTTGGCGCTCGAATTGGTCGGCGCATTGCACCAGCCGCTGCCGACGAAGCTCGAGCCGTAGGCCGAGTTGTAAGCCGACTGCCCGACGATGATCGGGTGCTGGCCGGACTCGAACACGCCGGAGCCGTTGGCTTTGTGGCTGAACGCGCTATTCAGTTTCGCCACATTGAATGCCGGAGCTACCGGGGCAGCCGCGATCTTCACCTGCATGATCGTGCGGGTGTTAGGCCCGTAACCGGGCAGGATCGGCGGTGCGCCGATGGGACGCATGTCCGGCGCGCCGGTGAAGTAGTCGTAGCTGGCGATACGGGCCGGGAAAGCAGCCGGACCGTCGTTGTAGAGGATCAGCGTCTGGCCGGCGAACTGCGAGAAGTCCACGACCACGTCCGCGCGCTCGGCCGGGGCCAGGAGCAGCGAGAACAGGTCCACGGTCCCGACATGGAAGACGGTCGGGTCGGTGACCCAGGTGGTCTCCTGCTGGCCGTCTCGGACGACCGGAGCAGGCAAGAAGCCGCCCTCCGAGCCGATCACGACCCAGTCAGGGCCGGGCAGGCTGTAGCTGGGATCCGCCGCGCCGCCGGGGTAGGTTGGGTCCTGGTCCGGGATCGGGAAGACACCGGCCGGGTCCGTCTGGTTACCCTCGACGAGGGCCTCGTCCAGCGCGACTTCGGTCGGGCCGATTGGCTGGCCGGCCAGGTTCAGGTCAGTGCTGGCGGTGCTCGGGTCGCCCACGTACCATTGGAAGTTGAAGAAGCGGTCGTTGGCCGCATTCAGGATGCGGAAGCGATACGCCTTCGCCTCCAGCTCCAGCGTGGGATACGCGGTGCCGTTGACGATGGGCGTGTCGTTGAACTGCTCCATGCCGGCGGAGATCAAGGGCGTGCCCGGGATCTGCGGCGGTTCGCAGAACGGGTCCTCCTGGTACTGCCAGGTCGCCGGGTCGTCGAGGCTGCAGGGCACTGCCAGCGGCTGGCTGAACGGCGGATCGGCGTTCGGATCCATGTTATAGTAGGGGTTGGCGATCGGGCCGAACTTGGTATTGACGGCAGGCGGCCAGAACCACGGCGAGTACATCCAGCGTCCGAAGGCGCTCATGCCGCTCGGATCGCCCGGATTCTGCGCGGTCATGTAGACGTGGTGATACCACAGGCTGCCGTAACCGCCCCAGCGGGCCTTGTCCCAGGTCGGGTCCTGCCCGTAGGTGGCAACCGTGCCGTCCGGGTTGTACGTGTTGTACATCTGCGCGTCGGAGGGGACGAACGTCCGGTCCTGGACAACCAGCGGAATGCCGAGGCCAAGGCCATCGAGCGCGCCGCCCGCCGCCATCAAATTGGCGTCCGTCTCGTCGGTGATCAGGTAACCGGCAGCGCCGCCCGCGTACACGCCGAGGCGGGTGAGGCCGTAGGCGTGGTCATGGTAGAACATCAGGCGCGCGCTCTGTTGGTTGGTGTAGTAGAAGGTCGAGCACCCGTCGTCAGCGGCCTGGCAGACATTCATATCCGGGACGTTGCCCACGCTAACGCCCTGCGGGTAAGCTGTATTCTCGCCCGCCGGGGTGATCCACTGGTGCGGCGTGCCGTCCGAGATCCACGGCGTGTTGCCGCCGTGCAGGTGCAGCGTCTCCCGGTTCTTCGTGAAGCAGTCGATCTGGGCGCCGCTCTGCGTGGTCCCCGTTCCAGTTGTAGCGAGAGTGCACGCGGGGTTGCGCACTTCGTCCAGGACGTCTCCACCCTGCACGGGGACGGGATCGTACTGCTCCCAGCCTCCGGCCATGCCCGAGCCCATCAGGGTGGTGTCGACCGGCAGGAACAGATCACCGCCCGCGCCCGTGGGCAGCAGGTTATGGAACACGATGCGAACCGGCTTGTTCTTGTTCGAGATGATGGTCGGCCCCAGCCATTGAGGCGACGTCACGCCAAACGCGTCGACGCCGTTCACCTGGAGGCGAACAAACGACCCGTCCATCATCTCGTTGAAGAGCGGGACGTGCTGGCTGACGCCGGCAAGCGCCGGGGTCTCGATCTGCACGTAGCCGCGCACGAGCGTGCCGACGGGCAGGCCAGTGACCTGGTCCTTCAGGCTGGACGAGAAGCTGGTGCGATACTGGATCAGCCCGACCACGTACTCGTCCGCTTCAACGCCGTTATACGTCTTGACCTCGGGTGCGCCGGCCGGGATGAACTTCGGCTGCTGCTCGGTCGGCAGGGCCGGGTCGTAAGCCGGGCACGCCGGTGGGATGCACAGTCCGGGCAGTGGGTCCGTGAACTTCTTGATGCCGTCCTTGGTCATGTAGCCTGAGCCGGGGGCTGTAACGGTTATCCCGGTCACGCCGCCCGTGTCGATGAAGGTCTGGGCAGTTGCGCCCGTGCCGGTCGGGTCGTTGATGGTCGCGCTGGGCGCAGAGGTATAGCCCGCACCGAAGGTTTCGACCGTGACGTATTGCATGACAAGGGTTGTCGAGGCGGGCGTCATGGCAGCGAAGACGATGGGGCCGGCGAATGCCGCGACGGCCGCCTGCGTCCCTTCCCGCTCAGCCCTGGCTGACTCAATGCGCGCGACCTTGGCGCGATCTTGCGCCCGGTTGTTGATCGGGTTGGCCTGTGTGCCGTCGCGGATCACCACGCCCGGGGCCACAGAGTAGCCGGAGCCCGGATCGTCCACCACGATCCCGGTAACCGTATACGTCGTGCCCGGAACGTCCGACTGGCAATTCGGATACGGATCTGCACAGGTGGGATGCGCCTTCGGCATCGTGCCGTTCGGGTCGTTCGGGAAGTCGAAGTCGACCGTCGGGAAGGTGAAGCCGCTGTAGTCCGCGCCGGGATCGAGCGTGACAGCCTCAACGCCGCCGTATACCGTGGCCCTGGCCTGGGTCGTCGCGCCGCCGCCCGAGATCGTGATCGAGGGTGCGGTGTAACCGGTGCCCGAGGCCGTGATCGCGATGTTGGTGACGATGCCGGTCGCAGTAAGAACCGCATCAGCCGCGGCCCCCGTGCCGGAGCCTTCAATCGTGACCGTAGCGCCCGTGTAGCCGGAGCCTGGGTTGGTGACGGTGATGCCGGTGACTGCGCCGCCAAGCCCGACCGAGGCGACGGCCTCTGCCTGGACACCACCGGCTTCAGTTGGCGCCGAGATCGTCACGACCGCATCAGGGACGGTGAACGGGCTGTTGGCCCAGTTCGGATTGGGACCGAAGTAGTGCGGGACCTTCGTCTCGTCGACGGCACTTGCCGGTAAGCCCGCCGCGACGCTGCTGCTGCTGCCGATGTTCGCGAGCTGGCGTAGTCCACCTGGTGCGCTCGCCGGGGACACTCCACCGACTCCCAGTAGCGAGAAGAGCAGTGACAGGAGTGCTCCGAGATTCACGATTTGACGAATTGTAGGCATCCTCAATCTCCTTCGTTATGCCTGGCCGCGGCGGGGGTGACCTCCCGAGAACCGGCCCAGCGAGGGTGGTTCGCCGCTTTGCCGCTGCATCCGGGGGTCGATTTCTGTACGGTTCCAAGGCTGTTCGTGCTGCTCCTCATTGCCCCTCCTATAGCCTGAGTGGGGAAAAGATCGCTGTCGACCCGCTTCCGCGCTGACGGGCAACCTGGCGAATCGCTGTCAGCAGGACTCCAGCGGGCATGGATTTCGCGATGAAAGCGGCTGCGCCCGCAGCCGCTGCATCGCCGCGCGTCTGCGCGTCATCGCAAATGCTCAGGATGATGATCGCTGCGTACGGACAGGCCGTCCGCAGCGCGTGCACTGTCGCGAGGCCGTTCAAGCGCGCCATGTCGCCATCCATAACAATGACATCGGGATGGAGGTCCGACACCTGGTCAGGCACGGTCGCCACGTCCGATGCCTCCCCGATAACGGCCAGGTCCGGTTCGGCGGCAAGCAGCATCTGCAGCCCCTTCCGTACGGACGGCTGGTCCCCAACGAGCAAGAGTCGAATCATCGTCGCCCCAATCACCGCCCGCGAGGGCAGGGTGAGTTTTCGTGGGGGGTGTGGTACAATCATCAGCGTCCTGACAAAGCACATCCGGGACAGTTCACGGCAAGCGCGTGACCGCCGAAAAGCAGTATAGTGTGCCGCCGCGGCGTGCACATCGGGCCGAAGCGTGATCCCGGTTTCATACTTTGGGTTCGGCTTGGCCTAGCCCAAAAGTAGCAGGAGCACCGTATGCCGATTCAGGTTTTGATTGCAGACGACCACAGCGTCGTGAGGCAGGGTCTGCGCATGTTCCTGGAAACAGACGGGGAGCTGCAGATCGCCGGCGAGGCACGCGATGGCGCCGAAGCAGTGCAACTGGCCCACCGGATTCGCCCCGACGTGGTTCTGATGGATCTGATCATGCCGGTGATGGATGGCATCAGCGCCATCGCAGCCATTCGTCGGGACCTGCCCGATACGGAGGTCGTGGCGCTGACGAGCGTGCTGGAGGACGCTGCAGTCATCGACGCGATGCGGGCCGGGGCGATCGGCTACCTGCTCAAGGACACGGAGGCCCACGAGCTGCGCCGCGCCATCAAGGCAGCTGCGGCCGGCCAGGTGCAGCTATCCCCCCAGGCCTCTGCACGCCTGCTGCGCGAGATGCGAACCCCGGATCGGGTCACGGAGCCGCTGACCGAGCGCGAGACGGAAGTGCTGCAGCTCCTGGCAAAGGGGCAGTCGAACAAAGAGATCGCGCAGACCCTGACCATCGCCGACCAGACCGTCAAGACACACGTCAGCCACATCCTGGACAAACTGGGCGTTCCCAGCCGAACGCAGGCCGCACTGTATGCCATTCGGACCGGTCTGGTGCCTACCCCCTAGCCGTCCCTCAAGATGGGGCCCATTGTGATGGACCCCCATTAGGATGGGTGTAATGAAGAGATCGCTCATCGGCAACGCGTTACTCCCCATTCTCCTGGCCACAGGCTTCATCGTGCTGGACCTGATCGCAGACCGCCACATCGGCGGCTTCGGCCAGTTCGGCTTGCCGCATATCGTCCTCGCAATATCGGTCCTGGCCGTTTCGTATGTCCTCACCGCGCGCGCACGTGAGCACAGGACTGAGATCGAACAGACGAATGAGGCGCTGCGCACGAGCGAGGAAACGGCCCGCGCACTGATGAACGCGATGCCTGAATCGGCCGTCCTGTTGGACACTGAGGGCGCCGTGCTGGCGTCCAACGCCACGGCTGCCACGAGACTGGGCGTCCCGGTCGAGCAGATGGTGGGGGCGAGCCTGTTCGACTTCTTCCCGCCCGACGTGGCCGAACGGCGACGCCCTTATCTCGACCGGATCAGGCAGGAGCAGCAGCCGCTGTACTTCATCGACGAGCGGGCAGGCAGGATCTTCGACAACCGCCTGCATCCCGTGTTCGGCGCAGACGGCAGGATGATCCGAATCGCCATCTTCGGCCAGGACATCACCGAGCGGAGGCGCGCGGAAGCAAGGATCCACCATCTCTCGTCGTTCCCCGCCCTGAATCCGAATCCGGTGGTGGAGGTGAATGCGTCCGGCGCGATCACGTTCGTCAACCCCAGCGCTGTCGCCGCCCTGGAGCGTTTGGGATGGGGCGACGACGCCAGTCCGTTCCTGCCCGCAGATATGGCCTCAATCCTGGAGGCCCTGGCTGAAGGACACGAGTCTGGGTTCCTGCGCGAGGTGCACCTCGGAGAGGCCATCTTCGCCGAGTCGATCCAGGTGATTCCCCCGTCCAGTGTCGTTCGCATCTATGCGTTTGACATCACGCAGCGCGTGCGTGCTGAGAACGCACTGCGCGCGAGCGAAGAGAAGTATCGTCTCCTTTTCCATAATATGTCGGAAGGGTTTGCGCTATATGAGCTGCTGTACGACGAAGAGGGCCATGCTGTGGACTGGCGTGTCCTGGAGGTGAATGACGCGTACGAGCGGCACACCGGCGTCCCACGCGATCTGATCGCGGGCAAACGCATCAGCGAGTTGTTCCCCGCAGCGATCCCTGAGTACCTCCCGCGCTTTGCGCAGGTCGTCGCGACGCAGGCGCCGGTCGAGTGGGAGACCTATGCCAGGGCCGTCGACCGCTACCAGCGGATCAGCACCTTCTCGGCCGGCGGCAATCGTTTTGCCAGTGTGATCGAAGATATCACGGAGCGAAGACGGTCGGAGATCGCGCTGCGCCGGGCCCAGGCCGACCTGGCGCTGGACCTGCAGAAGCGCACCGCGCTGGAGGAACGCCAGCGCCTGGCGCGCGAGCTGCACGACTCAGTCTCCCAGGCGCTCTATGGCATCTCGCTGGGGGTGCACACCGCGCTGGCCCACCTCGACGCGGATCGCGCCAAGACGCGCGAGGCACTCGATTACGCGCTGTCACTGACGCATGCAGGACTCAAGGAGATGCGTGCGCTGATTTTCGAGTTGCGGCCCGAATCGTTGGAGCAGGAAGGTCTGGTCGCCGCGCTCACCCGGCAGGTGGAGGCACTGAGTGCGCGTCACGAGATCGAGGTAGCGATGAGCCTGTGCGAGGAGCCCGACCTGCCCATCGCGGCCAAGGAAGCCCTCTACCGGATCGCGCTCGAGGCGCTGCAGAACGCCATCCGGCACGCGCACCCGAACCACGTGGACCTGAGTC
Source organism: uncultured Anaerolineales bacterium (assembly GCA_964566325.1). GTDB lineage: Bacteria > Chloroflexota > Anaerolineae > CG2-30-64-16 > CG2-30-64-16 > JALOOB01. Next base: position 4,010 of record CAZMIS010000004.1, on the reverse strand, counting down.
TGGCGTGTGTACCGGAGGGCCTGGCGCTCCAGGTGGGCGACGACGGCATCGGCTTCGATCCGGAGGCCGCGTTCCCGGGCCACCTGGGCCTGAGTTCGATGCGCGAACGCGCGCAGGCGCTCGGCGGTGCGCTCGACATCGTGAGCGCACCCGGCTGCGGCACCCGGCTCACGATTCGCGTGCCAATGTCAACGACGCCCGGCGAGCGAAGCGGGGCGCCCGGCGCGAGTCGCCGGGCGTCCTGATCACAGGCCGCAGCGGGCCCGCGCCGCGTCCACGATCGAGTTGATCAGCGCGTCGTAGCTGATGCCATCCGCGGCTGCCTCCAGCACCAGGTCGCTCAGGCCAGGATAGAGACCGGGCAAGGGGTTGACCTCCAGGATGTAGGGCCGGTCGCCGTCGTCCTCATCCAACCTGAAGTCCACGCGGGCAACATCCCGGCATTCGGTGACGCGAAACACGGCCGCGGCGAGCAGGTTGAGCTCCTGCACCTGGCCCGGCGGCAGCGGCGCGGGACACAGGTAATGAAATTCGTGCGCCCACTCCGTCTTCATGCGATTGGTGTAGACGCCGGCTTCGCTCTCCGGGTAGGCCCCGAAGTTGACCTCGAGCGGCGGCAGGAAGCGCAGCCCGCCCAGCACGCGGGCCGCGGCCTCGTCGTCGGGCATGCGCCGGGCCACCGGCGGCCGGAGATTGCCCACCACGCCGACCGTCACCTCGCGGCCGCGGATGAAGCGCTCGACGAGGATGGGCTGGCGATAGCGCGCAAGCTGTTCGGCCAGCTGGCCGCGCAGCTCCGCCTCATCGCGCACGATCGACTGCCCGCTGACCCCCATGCCGGTGCCCTCCCGGCTTGGCTTGGCAAACAGGGGGAAGCGCAGGTCATCGTCCAGCGGCTCGTCCGCGCGCTCGAACACCTGGAACGGTGGCGTCGGCAGCTCGTGGAACGCCAGCACCCGTTTGGTCATCGGCTTGTCGAGCGTCAGGGCCAGGTTCAGCACCCCACTGCCCGTGTAGGGGATGCGCATCATCTCCAGAATCGCGGGCACGTGCGACTCGCGCGAGTCGCCCCAGTGGCCCTCGCAGATGTTGAAGCAGATGTCCGGCTTGAGCCTGGGCAGCGTCTCGACGAGCGAGAGGTTGCCCTCCAGGAATGTGGCCCGATGGCCGCCGGCCTCCAGCGCGGAGACGATCGCATCGATCGTGACGTCCGAGTCGAGGTCGTCCCACGCATCGTCGGACATACCCTCGTAGGCCGGCGCGTTCTTCTTCAGGTTCGCCAGGACCGCGATGTTCAGACCCATGTGGTGCCCCTCATGCCAAAACCGCCGCCCGGCGCTAAAGACGCCGGGCTACAACGCAACGCCCCCTCAAGGGGGCTTACGGCGCCTTAATAACGATTCAACCCGTCAAGCCCGCTTCAGCGGGCGTTGCTGGGCAGCCTGGGCGTTGACGCCCAGGCGGTGATTGCGGCTCAAGGTTTATGATCGCCGTGCGTCCCGTTCTTCCCATTCTTCCCCGGCGCTGCCATCTCCGCGGGCACGGGGTCCCACCGGACCAGGCCAGGTTGCGCGTGCGTCTTGGCGTACCCCTCGGGCCTGATGTGCCGGCGCTCGCCGGTCAGGAGGCCGTGGATGCCGTCACCGGCCGCCGGGCGCACGGGCCGGGTTTGCTCGGGTCGGGCCACGGTGTGCCCGGTGTAGTCGTTGGGCTCATCGTACGTCGTGATGAAGCCCTCGAAGTTGCGCAGCACTACCTTGCCGGGCGCCTGGCTGATCAGGTACTGGGGCATGACGGGGATCTTTCCGCCGCCGCCGGGTGCATCGACCACGTAGGTCGGGATCGCGTACCCGGACGTGTGGCCGCGCAGCCCCTCGATGATCTCGATGCCCTTGCTGACCGTCGTGCGGAAGTGGCCCGCGCCGTGAACCAGGTCGCACTGATACAGGTAGTACGGCCGGACGCGGTTCATCACCAGCTTGTGGACGAGTTCCTTCATCACCTCGACGGAGTCGTTCACGCCTGCCAGTAACACGGTCTGGGCGCCCAGCGGGATGCCGGCATCGGCCAGCAACGCCAGGGCCTGGGCCGCCTCCGGCGTGAGTTCCTTCGCATGGTTGAAGTGGACGTTCATCCACAGCGGGTGGAACTGGCGCAACATCGCCACCAGCTCGGGCGTGATCCGCTGCGGCATGAACACGGGCACGCGGGAGCCGATGCGGATGATCTCCACGTGCTCGATCGCGCGCAGCCGGCGCAGGATGTCCTCCAGGATCTTGGGCGGTAGAACCAGCGGATCGCCCCCCGACAGCAGGACGTCACGGATCTGCGGCGTGCGCGCGATGTAGTCGATCTGACGGTCGTAATCACCGCGGCTGAACTGCACGGACGGATCGCCGACGAGGCGGCTGCGCGTGCAGTAGCGGCAGTAGCTCGCGCACTGCGTGGTCACCAGCATCAGGACGCGGTCAGGATAGCGGTGCACCAGGCCGGGCACCGGGCTGTGAGCGTCTTCGTTGAGCGAGTCCTCGACCATGCCGTCGAACGCGATGAGTTCGTTCGATGTAGGAATCACCTGGCGGCGGATCGGGCAGTTCGGATCATCGGGATCGATCAGTGACGCGAAGTAAGGCGTGATGTCAACACGGAAGAGTGCGCTGCGGGCGCCTTCCTCTTCCTCGGGGGTAAGGTGGATGATGCGTCCAAGTTCCTCGACGCTGTTCAGCCGGTGGCTCAGCTGCCAGCGCCAGTCGTTCCATTGCGCATCGGGCACGCCGGCCCAAGGGGCGGCGCGGCGGGACCTCGCTGCACTCATCGAGCGCAGCGAGCTACGTTGGGGAGGCTCCTCACTGGGGTGGGGAGGCTCCTCGGCAATGACGTCCAGCTCGATCTGGTGATTCATGATTGACCTCACGGTAGGTTTCACAGGCAAAATGGAACCCCTGCAACCGTCCGGCACGCAGGCTTCCCCGGCAGGCTCCGGCATGCGGCGCCACCAGGGAATCTGACACAAGGTCGCAGGGGTTCGAATCAATCTATATCGGGCCCTACCGGTCCCGGCGCCTTAGCGCAGCGCCCTACCGGTGGTTACCCAGCTATGGTAGCAATCGTCCGGCCACGGTGGTGGCCAACTCCTCCAAGATAGTCCATGGCGGCCGGTCAGGCCCGGCGCACCCCGAGATCGTCGTCCTCAGTCCCGTCTTCAGCTTCTTCGTCGTACAGGTCATCGGCAGCCTCATCTTCCCAGGCGTCCTCGTCGTCCCCGTACGCGAAGTACTCCATTGCCTGCGCAGGCGCACCGCACTCCGGGCAGGCCTTCGGACGCCGGCCCTTCACGCCCGCCTCGATGTAGCCGCACTCCATGCATTCCCATTCGCCTGCCTCACGTTCGGCCGGTGAATCCATCCTGTGCCATCCTTTCGCCCATGATACACGGCGAAGCGATAAGGTGCCTGATCTCCAGGCGACGTTCGGCATCCCATCGGCTGACGCTGTCTATCACGATCATGATGAAACGATGACAAGACACGGTTCTTCCGACGGAGCAAGATGATTGGGGATGCTTACGCAATTACCTCAATTATAACCGCTTTGGCCCATAAGTGCCAATTCCGGTTCGCCGCCCCTCCACACCCTGCGTTCAACCGTAGCGCCCACGTCCAGGCCGAAGGCGCGGGACGTTTTGACATCGCCGCGGCCCTATGGCATACTCGCGGCGCGAGGATGAACAAGACCTCGTCCCTGCAATGGGACGGGGTCTTTTGTTGACCAACTTTGGAGGAGTATCGATGGCCGCAAAGAGGATCTTGACCGGCGACCGGCCGACCGGACGGCTGCACCTGGGGCATTACGTGGGCAGCCTGCGCAACCGCGTCCGCCTGCAGGATGAGTACGAGTGCTACTTCATCATCGCCGATCTGCACATGCTGACCACCAAGAATTCGCCACAGGAGATGGGCGAGCAGGTGGTGCGCGAGGGCCCGATGCCCGGCGCCGTGCTGACCCGCGTG
>CAZMIS010000003.1:0-33549 GCA_964566325.1 uncultured Anaerolineales bacterium | reverse complement strand
CCAGATTGATCGCGGCCTCTTCCAGGCTGACCGGAATCGACTTGAAGACCGCGGTCATGGTCCACACCGCGTAGACCAGGGCGCCCACCATATGGATGAGGATCACCCCGGAGACCTTGCCGCCCATGTTGGCGCGATAGAGATAGACGGTGGCGTTGGCGAAGACCGGCAACTGCGGAAATGCCTGGGGCAGCATGAAGATGAGCAGGATGAGCGCCTTGAAGGGCACGTTGAAGCGCGCCAGCACATAGCCCAGCGGAACGGTCATCACCAGCGAGAGCGCGGTGACGACCACGGCGATCAGTACGCCGACCTCCAGTGCCTGCACCATGCGACCCTGGAACACCTTGCCCCAGTAGAACAGGCCCACCTCCTGCGGCAGCACGCTGGGCCAGAACCACTTCTCCGCGACCGACCAGATGACCAGGCTGGAAAGCGGGCCGAAGATGACGAACGCTGCGACCACGATCAGGATGATGCGAACGATTTTCACGCGTGTCATGCTCTACCCTCGCTTGGTGACGGATCGCAGGTAATAGATCGCAGCACCCATGGCCGTGATGTAGGAGACCACGCCGAGCGCATTCGCCACGCCGTAATCCTGCTGGTAGACGATCCGATAGTAGACGTCGATCATGAGCATCTGCGCGCCCTTGCCCGTGCCGATCATCATCGGGATCGAGAAGGAGGCCAGCATGGAGGTGAAGATCAGCACGGCAGCCACCGCGATGGAGGTCAGCGACATGGGCAGCAGCACGTCCTTGACCTGGCGGAACCAGCCTGCGCCGAAGTTGCGCGCGGCCTCCAGGTACGTATTGCCCACGCTCTCGAATGCCCCCAGGATCAGCAGGGTTGCCAGCGCCATGTTCTTCCAGGCCAGCGCCACCGAGATGCCGACCCACGTGAACGCGATCGACGGCGGGTTGTCCAGGTTGACCAGCCCGACCTGCGCCAGAGTGGAGTTGAGCAGGCCATGCGGCGCGAGGAAGACGCGCATCGCGTGTCCCACCACCACAAAGGGCACGAAGAGGGGAATCTTGAACAGAAACTCGACCCACTTTCCGCCGTAGATGCGGACGAAGCCCGACACCAGCACGGCGATGATCAGCACGATCAGCAGGCTGACGCCGGATACGAAGATGGTGTAGACCACGTCGGCGGCATAGAGCCGGTACGCGGTGGCGTAGTTGTCGAGGGTGAATACCCCGGCCTCGTCCTGGAAGCTGGTGATCGCCGACCGGACGAAGGGCACGAAGAAGAGGGCCACCACGACCGCCAGCGACGGCGCCGCCACCAGAACCCAGCCCCATTCTCGGAGTCGCTTCATCTCCCCATCCTCAGTACGTGGCAAACCGTCGCTTGCCCCCGGATTCGGTCCGGAGGCAAGCGACAGGAAAGTGGACTCCTTACTTCGCTTCTTCGTACGCGGCCTGGAAGTCCTTCATGTAATCAGACAGCGGGAAGGACAGCCCGGCCTTGTTGAGGGTCTCAGCCGAGATGTCGCCGAACAGCTTCTGCTTGCCATCTTCGGAGACGTTGGGCAGCACCTTCGTCGGATCGATGCCGGGGTACCACCCCTGTTTCTCGACGATGACCTTGGCTTGCTGTTCCGGGCTCGTGATGAACTCGGCGAACTTCTTCGCTGCTGCGGCGTTGGCCGACTTCGCAGGGATGACGACGTACATGGGCTGGCCGGGCATGCCTGGCTCGATCAGCTTCATCTTCACGTTGGGATCCATGCGGCCTTCGTTCTTCCACAGCACCAGCATGTCGACCCACACCGGGCCCATGTCGATCTCGCCCCGGTTCAGCCTGTCCAGCGTGTCGTTGTTGCCCGTGGTGATGGTGGCCGGCAGCGATTTCAGTTCTTTGAACATGGAAATCCAGTCAGCCTCGATCGCTTTGTCGTAGGGTCCCTTGGTCAACTGGTCGTACTTGCCGGTCTTCCAGTAGAGGTAGCCGCCGGTGAATGCGACGCCGCTCATGCCGCCCTTGACGCCGTTGTAGCCGAAGCGGTTCGGGTTGGCCTGGATCCAGCTCACCAACTCTTCGTACGTGGCGGGCGGGTTGGGCACCTTCGCTGAGTTGTAAGCGATGGCGGTCTGGCTGTGGAACATGGGGATGACGTAGCCATCCACGTCGGTGCCGAGCGCGTTCTTGGCATCACCGGCGGTCAGCAGGCTGGCCGCGCCGGTGTCGGGCACGTATTTCAGCAGAAGGCCGTCCTTGATCATCTGTCCCATAATGCTCTGGTGCACGATGGCGACGTCGATGTCCCAGGTCTTGGTGCCGGCGTCCTGCTGCGCCTTGAGCTTGGTGTGGATCGCGGCGCTGCCTGCGTCGCCAGGGCCTGTGCCAACCACATTGATCGTGACGTTGGGGTTGGTCTTGACGAACTCAGGGCCGAAGACGTTGCGCTGGAGTTCCTCCATGTTCGTGTCACCTGCGGTGACGATGGAGAGGGTGACTTGCTGACTGGCCGGTGCACATCCCTGCAGCACCGTGGCCAGAACCAACAGACATGCGATCGGGATCAACAACTTGCGATTCATCGGTTCCTCCTTGAAGAGACGAAGGGGCGAACGGTCGTCAGAGACAGGGTTGGTTACGAACAGCACCTCCTTGAGATATGTCAGACCTCGAGCACCAGCCCGTCATACGCCAGGGTCAGCCTCCCGGCGAATGCCCTGTTTGCCTGGGCGGCGATCTCGTCCATGCGGCAGACCGGGTAGAAGTGCGTGAGGACAAGGTGGCGGGCGCCGGCTTCAGTGGCAAGCCGGCCCGCCGATGTGGGCGTCAAGTGCCCGGGTATACCCGACTGGTCAGGGTAGCTGCACTCCAGCACCACCATGTCGGCCCCGCGGGCCAGCGCCACCAGGTCGGGATGGCCGGTCGCGTCGCCCGAGATGACGACTGACCGCCCCTCCGCATCGAAGCGATAGCCCACGGAGTCGCGCGTGTGGCCCGTGCGCGCTGCGCGCACCGACCAGCCGTCGCCGCAGTACGGCTCGCTCTCCGCAGGGTGATGGATCCAACGATAGGTCTTCGGTGTGGCCCAGAGCTGCAGTGCGAGCAGGCCTTGCAGGAATCCGGCCATCGCAGCGGGCGCGGTCCAGTGGAGGTCAGCAGAGCGGCCGGCCAGGTCCATCGCCTGCATGAACGGGACGAGGTCAGCCGCGTGATCGCCGTGTTCGTGGGTGGAGTAGATGTCGTTGAGCCGTGTGGGATCGACCCCCGCGGCCAGCAGGCGGCCGATGGTGCCTGAGCCGCAGTCGACGAGCAAAGACGGACCATCGGAAGCTCGCGCCTCCTCCGGACGTCCCTCGGGCCTGCCGAGCCGAACGAGCAGCCCTGACGGCGCTCGCTCACGGCTGGGCAGGCCGGTGCCGGTGCCGAGAAATTGTATCTTCATCGCGCTTCTGCCGTGGCCCTGCGCAACGGTCGCCGCCCAGGGCCACCTTCGCAATGCTGCCGTTAGCCAGCGACGTAGGTGATCTTACACTCGCTTCGATCGGTCTGCAACCTGACGATGTTTTCCGGCACTTCTTCCAGGGTGACTTTCTTGGTGCTGATGCGCGTCATGTCCATCCCGGTGGCCATGCACTCGATCACGCGCGGGAAGTTGCCGTGGCCCGAATGGCCCTGTGCGCCGATGATGCTGGCGCGGCGCACCTGCAGCACTTCGCCCGTGACCGGCATCTTGGCATCGGCGCGGGCCGTGACGACCACGCGGCTGTTGAGCGTCCGGCCTTCCCAGATCACGCGCTCGATGCCCGGATAGACGACCGTCGGCAGGCCGGTGGCCTCCATGAAGAGGTCCGCGCCCATGCCCTCGGTGATCTCCAGGACGCGCTCGGCAAAGTCCTCCTTGACCGGGTTGATGGCATAGTCCGCGCCGATCTGCAGGGCCAGGTCGGTGCGCTCCTTCTGCGGCTCGGAGATGATGACCTGGGACGCGCCGGCGCGCTTCAGGATCGCGCAGGCCGCCAGGCCAATCGGGCCGCCGCCGAGGATGACCACGCGATCGCCCGGCCGGATGCCGCCGCCGCGCTCGATCACCGCGTTGTAAGCCACGGTGGTGGGTTCCACGAGGCTGCCGGCGATGAAAAGATCGTCGCCCTTGTAGATCCTCTTCAGCGGCTCCAGGCTCCACACCGTTCGCGCGGGCACCACCATGTACTTGGCGTACGCGCCGTTCACGTTGAAGCCGATCTCGTCCAGCCGCTCGCAGTGGTTGGGCCATCCATCTGCGCATGGGCGGCATTGCGCACACCAGAGCATCTCTTCCGAAGTCACCGGCTCGCCGCCCTTGAACGGCTTGTTGGTCCGCTTGTCGAAGGCCTTCTTGCCCGCGTCGACCACCACGCCGGAGAATTCGTGTCCCAGGATGCAAGGGAAGCCCGTCAGCCCGGGGTAGAAGATGTAGCCATCCGGCTCCGCCTGGGCCATGTGGACATCCGAGCCACAGATACCGCACGCCTTCACCTCGATCAGCACCTCGTCCGGCCCGGGCGTCGGAATGTCGTACTCCCGCATCTCGATCCTTGGATTCTTCCACACGAGGCTGCCCAGGTAGGTCTGGCGTCCTTCGATATCCTTCGCGCCCAGCTTGAAGCCCGGCTTCGGCGCCCAGTCCGCCACCAGGGTCACGCCCATCATTTTGCCCGTCATACCATCTCTCCTTATGCCCGTAATTGGCCTCAGACCTCTGTCCCCTGGCCGATGCGCGGCAGCGCGTAGACCGGCTTCCAGCCCTTGCTCAGCGGCTCGCGCAGGTAGGGCTCCATCTCCGCTTCCGTGCGCAGCGTGACCTCTTCCACCGGCGGCGTCGTGCCGGGCGGGAAGGCCTCGAGCACGTGGTCGTTCCACAGCGTGAGGTACTTCAGGATCGCCGCAAGGGGGCGCTTGGCCTTCTGGGCCGTGCCGTGCGTCGACTTGCCCACGACACCCTCGGGGGTGGCCGCGATCTCGATGGCGAAGTGACCCTCTCCCTCCGACCAGCGCGACGGGCGCCCGAACGGATCGACCGACTTGTCGAAGTGGCCGTCGGGCAGGTAGCTCTTGCCTTCGGTGTCGACCGCGTACGCCATGTCCACCATCTCGGGATGCAGCAGCAGGCCGAGCGAAGTTTCCGACTCGTCCGCGTGGACGAAGTTGGTGTCGAGGCGGCCGCCGCGGTCGGTCGCGCGGAAGAACTCGCGCACCCCGCGGTGCCAGTCGATGACGCGGAAGATGCCGGGCAGCTGGTAGCGCTTCTGGAACTCCTGGACGGCCGATTCCAGCACCCACAGCTGGCCGTGATTGTTGACGATCAGCTGCTTGCGGAAGCCATCGTTCCACAGGCCCAACATCACGTCGATCATCATCTCCCGCACGACGTGTTCGCGCACGATCACGGTGCCGGGCATGCCGAGATGATGGTACGGATGAGCTCCGTAGTTCAACGGAGGCAGCGCCAGGTTGACCGCCGCGCCGCGCCGCGCCGTGTAGCGCCGCACGCCCTCGCAGATCTGGCTGACGTAAAGCGTATCAGATGCGCTGGGCAGATGTTGGCCATGCAGCTCGGTGCAGCCGACCGGAATGAATACGATGTCGTTCTTCTTCCGGTTCTGCTCGACCTGCCAGCGCGTGGTAGTCTGGATGTAAGCACCGGGCTTACCCCATTCCACCGGCGACGGCACGCCGTACTCTGCCAGGATGGCATCGATCTCTGCGTCGCTGGCGTCCCAGACTTCTTTCTTCATCCGGCCGACTGAGTTGTCCTCGAAGAAGAGGTCAGGCAGTTCGGTCGGCAGCAATCCGGCGGGCAATGGCTGTTCGGACATGTGTCGTTACTCCAATATCGGGTTTTGGCACTCACGGTCGACCTCCCGCTGGCGGGGAGGTCGTTCGGCGCCGGGCAGGGGGAGTGCCTGACCCCTGCCCGGCATTCGGGTTTACTTGAAGTTGGCGGCGTTGTCGATCGTGACCACTTCCGTCCCGGTGTCGATGTTCGTTTCGATCGTCTCTCCCATCAACACCTTGACTGCGGCCTCCACGCCGAACTTGCCCATGTTGTAGGGGCTCTGGGCGATCGAGGCCGTCATCTCACCGGCCAGGATCGAGGCGGCCGCGTCGGGGTTGGCGTCGAAGCCGACGACGACGACGCCGGACTTCTTGGCCGTCTTGATGGCCTCCATGGCGCCGAGGGCCATCAGGTCGTTGCTGGCGAAGACCGCGTTCACGTCCGGGTTGGCGGTGAGGATGTTCTCCATCACGGTCTGGCCGAGCGCGCGATCGGAGTTGGCGGGCTGCTGGGCGACGATGGTGATGCCGCAGGCCTTGAGCGCCTCCTCAGCGCCGCCGATGCGATCGATGTGGGTCTGCTGGCTCATCACGCCGGTGATGAGGGCGGCCTTGCCCTGGTTGCCCAGCTGCTTGCAGATGAACTCGCCGGCGAGCTTGCCGCCGTTGCGGTTGTTGGTGCCGATGAAGGTGAGGGCGTCGGCCCAGTCACCCTTGGTGTCGACGAAGAGGACGGGGATGTTGGCCGCCTTGGCCTTGTCGAAGGTGGGGTTGAGGCCGACTACGTCGGTGGGCGCCACGATGATGGCCTCCACCTTCTTGGTGATCTGGTCCTCGATCTGGCTGATCTGGGTGGCCACGTCGGTCTCAGCCGGCGGGGCCAGGACCGCCAATTCGACGCCCATGGCGGCTGCCGTTTCTACGGCGCCCTTCTCGACGGCCGCCCAGAACGGGTTGCCGCCGCCGGGACCCTTCATGCTCAACAGCAGCTTGTAGGCCTTGTCGGGCTTGACCGCTTCGGCAGCGCCGCTCTTCGAAACTACTTCTGTGCCTGTATCGATGTTCGTCTCGATCGTCTCGCCCTTGATGGCTTTGAGTGCGGCTTCCACGCCGAACTTGCCCATGTTGTAGGGGCTCTGGGCGATCGAGGCCGCCATCTCGCCGGCTTCGATGGACTTCACCGCGTCGGGGTTGGCGTCGAAGCCGACGACGACGACGCCGGATTTCTTGGCCGTCTTGATGGCCTCCATGGCGCCGAGGGCCATCAGGTCGTTGCTGGCGAAGACCGCGTTCACGTCCGGGTTGGCGGTGAGGATGTTCTCCATCACGGTCTGGCCGAGCGCGCGATCGGAGTTGGCGGGCTGCTGGGCGACGATGGTGATGCCGCAGGCCTTGAGCGCCTCCTCAGCGCCGCCGATGCGATCGATGTGGGTCTGCTGGCTCATCACGCCGGTGATGAGGGCGGCCTTGCCCTGGTTGCCCAGCTGCTTGCAGATGAACTCGCCGGCGAGCTTGCCGCCGTTGCGGTTGTTGGTGCCGATGAAGGTGAGGGCGTCGGCCCAGTCACCCTTGGTGTCGACGAAGAGGACGGGGATGTTGGCCGCCTTGGCCTTGTCGAAGGTGGGGTTGAGGCCGACCACGTCGGTGGGCGCCACGATGATGGCGCTCACTTTCTTGGTGATCTGATCCTCGATCTGGCTGATCTGGGTGGCCACGTCGGTCTCAGCCGGCGGGGCAAGCACGACGATGTCCACGTTGTTGGCGGCTGCCGTTTCTACGGCGCCCCGCTCCACCTCTGCCCAGAACGGGTTGCCCCCGCCCGGTCCCTTCATGCTCAGCAGGAGCGTGACCTTAGCCGGTGCGGCCGGGGCCTGCGCCGGCGCCTGGGTAGGCGCCGCTGCTTGCGGGGCTGCGGGCGCGGTCGTGATGGGCGCGCACCCCGCAAGCAACAGAGCGATCACCAGAGTCAGACTCATCGCAGAGAACAGGCTGCGTTTCATGGTGTTTCTCCTTTTCTGGAAAACGGCGAAATCGGCAAGAAACTGTCTGCCTTCGGAGCTCCCGTGCACGTTCTTTGCTGATTGCCTCCCTTCTTCAGCAGAGTCCGCAGCCGGGTTCAACGAGCTTGCTGCGACGCACGTTGCCTGAGCACATCGATGAACACGGCCAGGACAATGACGACTCCGATCACGACCATCTGCCAGAACGAGGACACGTCCATCAGGTTCAGGCCGTTGCGCAACAGCCCCATGATCAACACCCCGACGAAAGTGCCCCCGACGGTGCCCCGCCCGCCGAAGAAGCTCGCGCCGCCGATGATGACGGCGGCGATCGCGTCCAGCTCGGCGCCGGTGCCTGCATTGGGATAGCCCGAGTTCGTACGACCAGCCAGGAGTATCCCGCCCATGGCGGCCGTCAGCCCGCACAGCACGTAAACGATGTTGAGAACGCGATCTACGTTGATGCCCGCGTGGCGCGCGGCCTGTGGGTTGCCGCCCACAGCATAGATGTGGCGGCCGGTGCGCGAACGCACCAGGAACACCCACGCCAGGCCGTAGGCCACGAGCACGACGATCAACGACACCGGGATTGCGACGAGCTTGTCGCCCTCCCCCCACAACCGAAGATCACTGGAGCCAAACCAACGCAAGCCCGGCGGCAGCCCGCTGATCGGGACGCCGTCCGAGATCAGGTAGGTGATCCCGCGCGCGATGTTGAGCATGGCCAGCGTCGCAATGAACGGGTGCGGCAGGCGCAGTTTGGTGAGCCCCAGGCCGTTGAGCAGGCCGGCCAGCGTCCCCACGCCGAGCGCGATCAGCAGTGAAAGTGCGTCCGGCAGGCCGCTGTGGGTCGCCAGGGCTAGCATGACCATGCTCAGCGCCGCGACGGAGCCGACAGACAGGTCGATGCCGGCAGTCAGGATCACGATGAACTGGCCGAGAGCCAGCATCGCGTTGAACGAAATCTGCCGCGCCACGTTGGTCAGGTTGCCCACCGTGGGGAAGTAGGCCGGCTTCAAAATGGTGAGGGCGACGATCATGACCAGCAGCGCTGCTACAATGCCGTAACGGTCGAGCAGAGCGCGAGTCAACCGATCCGGTTTTTTCACAGGGTCTCGTGCGTCACAGGGCATCGGTTACCCTCCCTTGCCAGCGATGGCGATGCCTACGCGCCCGCGGCGACGCTGCGGAGGCTGTCGACCTGGCCGTCCTCTTTTGCGCCGACCATCATCCCCACGATGTCGTCCATCGTCGTTTGTCCGACCAGTCGCTCGCCCACATTCCGGCCCTGCCGGAGAACCATGATGCGGTCGCATACCTGGAAGATGTCCTGCAGACGATGGCTGATGATGATAACCGCGATATTGTGCTCCTTCAGCCCCCGGATGATCTCCAGCACCTTGGAGACCTCTTTGACCGCCAGCGCGGCGGTCGGCTCATCCATGATCACGACCTTGGCCTGGAAGGCGGTCGCACGCGCGATGGCGACGGCCTGGCGCTGCCCGCCAGACAGGTTTTCGACTCTGAGCCGCACGGAGCGGATCTCGATCTTGAGCCGGTCCAGCAGGGAGCGTGCGGCCTGCTCCATCGACTTTTCGTCGAGCATCTGGGGTCCCCGCCCCAGGAACGGCTTCGCCATCTCCCGACCCAGGAAGATGTTCGAGCAGATGTCCAGGTTGCCTGCCAGCGCGAAGTCCTGGTAGACCATCTCGATGCCGGCCAGGCGCGATTCATGCGGACTGGCCCACCTGACCTCTGCGCCATCGAAGCGGATGGCGCCCGAGTCCGGCGCGTGCGCGCCCGTGAGCACCTTCATCAGGGTCGACTTGCCGGCCGCGTTGTCGCCCACCAGGCCAAGCACTTCCCCGTAGCCCAGGTGCAGGTCGACGTCCCGCAGTGCCTGCACGGGGCCGAAGCTCTTGCAGATGCGGGACATCTCAACGACATTGGCCATGCTGTATCTCCTTCCGTGTGAAGACCTGCCACCGGATCGGAGCTTCGATGCAAGTGCTGTGTGTTCCTTATCCGATCTCGCTCACGCGGACGGGCCGGTTCTCGTGGTACGACTTCCACGCAGCATGCCCCAGCACGACCGCCTGGCGGCCGTCGAAACCGGTCGTCGGCGTCGGCTTGTCGTCGCGCACGCAGGCGATGAACTCACATACTTCGTCCACGTAACACTGGGCATAGCGCTGCATGAAGAAATAGGGCAGTCTGGCCGAGTGGAAGCCGTCCTTCAGGCCCGTCACTGCCGACTGCTCCGTCTCGTTCTCCACCATGGCGATGCCGTTCGAGCAGAATACTTCGAGCCGCTGATCGTATCCGTAGACGGCCTGGCGGCTGTTGTCGATCACGCCCAGTGCACCGTTGGCGAAACGCAGGGTGACAATGTCGGTGTCGATGTCGCCCGCCTCGCCGAGCCACGGCGCCACCAGCACGCCGCCCATGGCGTACACCTCTTCCACCTCACCCACCTGGAAGCGGGCCATGTCGAAGTCGTGGATGGTCATGTCGAGGTACATGCCGCCGGACTCCCTGGCATACTGGGTCGAGGGCGGCTCGGGGTCGCGGCTGGCGATCCGCAGGATGCACGGCCGGCCGATCTCGCCCGACGCCACCGTCTCCTGCACCCGGCGCAGGGCCGCATCGAAGCGACGGTTGAAGCCCACCTGGAGCTTGACGCCGGCTGCGTCGACGGCCGCAAGCGCCGCGTCGATGCTCGCCAGGTCGAGTGCCAACGGCTTCTCGCAGAAGATGTGCTTGCCTGCCCGGGCCGCGTGGGCGACGATCATCGCATGGGTATCCGTGCTGGTGGCGATCAGCACCGCGGCGATCGACGGATCGGCCAGCAGTTCATGATAGTCGCGCACCACGCGCTCGATGCCCAACTCGTCCGCGAGTGCCTGCGCCACCTCCAGCCGGATATCACACACCGCGACCAGGTTGGCCTCGGGGATCTTGCGCACCAGGTTCCGGACGTGCACGCTGCCCATCCGGCCGGTGCCGATGACGGCGATGTTCGTCTTGTTCATCGTGTTCACGGCTTCATGACGATCTTCATGGCCTTCTTGGGGCCATGCGCCAGGGTCGCAGGATCCAGGCCCAGGTCGCAGAACGCCTCGACGCCGTCTTCCAGGGGGATCACCTGGGTGAAGAACGGCCCCATGTTCAAGCGGTTCTCCTGGAAGATGCGGATGGAGGGCACCATCGTGTTCTGCCCGAGGTAGAGCCCCAGAACCTTGGTGGCCCACCGCGTGATGTCGTTCGGCTTGACGTCGATGTTCACGCTCGAATCCATGCCGAAGGGCAGCACCTTGCCGCCGGGCGTCACGCATTGGAGCGCCTGGGCCAGCGCGTTGCCGGTCGCCTCGATCACGATGTCGGCCTTCCGGCCATAGGTGAAGTCGGTGATCTTCTGCACAACGTCGACCTCGTGCGGGTTCCACACCGTCAGCCCGCATTCCTTTGCCACGTTGATGCGGAAGGGATCGATCTCGGTCACCGCGACCTTGGCCGCGATGTTCTTGGCGAACTGGGCAAAGAGGTAGCCGATGGGCCCAAAGCCGATGATCATCACGTAGTCGTAGGGCAGCATCTGGAGCGTGTTCATGCCGTTGACGACCGTCGCCAGGGTCTCGACCTGCGTGCCCAGCACGTCGTCGATCTCGTCCGGCAGGACGAAGCACTGCTTCTCCGGCACGACGCAGTACTCGGCATATCCGCCGTCGCGCATGACGCCGAGCGCGTTGAACTTGATCTCGACACACTGGCTGGACATCCCCATGCGGCAGAAGGAACAGAAGCCGCAGCGGATATTATTGTCGATCGCAACCCGGTCGCCCACCTTGATGTACTTCACGTGGGTGCCGACCTCGATGACCTCGCCACAGAATTCGTGGCCCAGCACCGTGTCCGGCTTGAAGTGGTGCTTGCCCTCGAGGATCTTGACATCGGTGCCACAGATCCCGACCGCCTTCACTCGCAGCAGCACGTCATCAGGCTGCGTGACCTTAGGAGTGGGGATCTCGGTGAGCTCGAGCTTCCCGGCGTTGCGAAACACGAGTGCCTTCATTTTGTCCATGGATGCCCTCCCATCTGTATTAGACCGTTGATTTAGCTGGCAAGAGAAGAATCCCGGATGATCAGTTGTCCCGGCAGGACCACGTCCGTCACCTCGCAGGGCGCGGCGCCCTGACACCCCATGAGCGCAAGCGCCATATCCATCGCGCGCTTGCCCAGCTCGAACATGGGCTGGGCCACCGTCGTGAGCGCGGGGCAGACGTGGGCTGCGAGTGGAATATTGTCGAACCCGACCACGGCCAGATCGCGGGGCACGGCGATGCCGGCCCGTCGTGCCGCGGAGAGGAGCCCAATGGCGGTCATGTCGTTGTAGCAAAATACGGCCGTCGGTCGGTCGGGCAGCGCCAGCAGCGCTTCGAACGCCCTCTCTCCGCCGTTGAGCTGGCCGTTTCCGGGCACGACGCAGGCCGGATCGCAGTCGAGGCAGGCAGCGACGAGCGCATGATGGTAGCCCGCCAGGCGATCGGCGCTCACGCTGTGCCCCTCGAGGCCGGCGACATGTGCGATGCGCCGGTGTCCCAGCCCGATCAGGTGCCCGGTGGCCAATCGGCCGCCGTGGAAATCGTCCACGCGCACCGAGTAGGCATTCGGCAGGCCTCGCTGACTGTGGCTGTTGAGCAGAATGACCGGCACGCCGGTGGTGTGCAGCCGTTCCTGGTGCAGCGCACCGACGCGTGACGAGGTGACGATGATCGAATCGACGCGCTTGGAGCGCAGCATCTCGACCGCGGCGATCTCCCGTTCCGGGTTGTCGTTCGACGCGGCCAGGATCAGGGAGTAACCGTGCGCGTATGCCGTGCGCTCGATTCCCTCGACCACTTCTGCGGAGAATGGGTCCGCGATGGTGGTCACGACGACACCGATGGCGTGGGTGCGGCCCATGACCAGGCTGCGCGCGCCCGCGTCGGGGGAGTAGCCCAACGTGTCCGCCAGGCGGCGGATGCGTGCCTTCGTCTCAGCGTTGACCAGCGGGCTGTCGTTCAACGCTCGGGAGACAGTCGAGTGGGAGATGCCCGCAGTCCGGGCAATATCCTTGATAGAGACGTTCGACAAGGCCTGTCACCTGCACGCGTGAATGCATATCGCCAGGATCGCGCAGCAGTTCCGTGTTCGCCAAGAATTGCTGCACACGTGTGCAAGATTATATTACATGGGACAGGGCTTGTCAATACCTGATTGTGCTCGCAGGGCTATCTTACGTCCGGGTCGGGCAGCATGTAGTCGCGGACGATGCCGGTCAGCTCGTGCACTGCGGCGATGAAGCCGCGCAGCGTGCGCACGGTCGCGCCGTAGCCGTCGAACTCGTCGACCGTCAGTCCGTCCTCGTCGTACGCGCGGCGGAACTCCGGCAGCTTGTCGTACAGCTCGCCGACGATGGCCGGGTCCACGGGGTTGTCGATCCGGCTGATCACCGGGATGTCGCAGGCGTTCGCCTTCAGCGCCCATTCGTACGGCATCGTCTGGACGAGCTCTCCGCCGATCACCTCGGCCCAGTGGCCCAGGTGCCGGTACGCGGCCACCAGCGGGCGGGCGCGGTAGCCGCGCTCGCAGAAGATACGATACGTCTTCTTGAAGGCCGCGATGCCGGCCCAGTCCAGGCAGGTTGGGTCGATGGCGATGCCGTCCCGCTTTACGACCACCTTCAGCCAGTCATCCAGCCGGCCGACCATCAGCGTGCAGACCGGGGACATGTGGGAGCAGTCCAGCCCTGCGGCCTCCCGGCGCGCCAGCCCGCGGTCGATGGCCTCGCCCACCGCGATCGTCTGGGGCACGGTGAAGCACACGGTGGCATTGACGCTGACGCCCGCGTAGGTCGCTTCTTCGATGGCCTGCACGCCCGCACGCGTCACCGGCGCCTTCACCTGCATGTTGGGCGCGAGGGTGCTGAAGTGGATGGCCTGCCGGGCAATCGCCTCGGCGTTGCGGTAGTTCTGCGGGTTGGTCTGGATCGAGAGGCGGCCCTTCCTGCCCCCGTAGCGATGATAGACCGGCTCGAGCAGCGCGGCGCCCCTGACCGCCATCTCCTCCACCAGCTTCCAGGTGATCTCGCTCTCGGACCACGTCGGGTTTTCCGCAATGATCTCCCGGATGCGATCGTGCCAGAGATGCCCTTCCTTCTTCAGCACCGCGACCACGATCTGCGGGTTGGTCGTCGCGCCCACTGCACCGTGCTCGATGCCGTAAGTCAGCTCCTGGACGGAGCACGAATCGTTCCAGTAATCCGTTGCCGTGCGGCACATCTGCTGCAGGGGGCTCAGCCCTGGCTGCGCGCCTGCCTCCGACATCACCTTCGTGTCAGCCATCATCGCCGTTTCGGTATCCTCCCGACTGTTTACAGGTTGCCGTCATCGGGCCGGGCGCGACGCCCGGCGTCAGCCTGGCGCCTAATCACTCCGCACGTAGCGGCCCCAGCCCGGCGCCGCATGGAACGCACCGTCGCGCACGAGGCCGCGGCCGCGCACGAAGACGTCGCGGACTGCGCCCTGGACGCGCATGCCCTCGTAGGGCGTGTAGCCGGCCAGGTTGTGCAGCCGGTCCGCGCGGATGGCGGTCTCGACGCGCGGATCATAGACGACCACGTCCGCATCCATACCCTCGGCCAGCGCGCCCTTGCGAGCCAGCCCGAAGATGCGGGCCGCGTTGCCGCTGGTTATCCCGGCCAGGCGCGACCAGCTGATGCGGCCTGCTGCCACGCCGTGCGTCGCCAGCAGCGGGAGCATCGTCTCCAGGCCGGGGATGCCGCCCGGCGTCTTGCGGAAATCCGTGTGCTCGCGCTTCTGGACGATCGTGTAATCGCAGTGGTCGGTGCCGATCGTCGAGATCTCGCCCCGCACGACCTGGTCCCACAGGCGCGCCTTCTCCTCCGGCGCGCGAAGCGGCGGCTGCATGATGCCCCACTCCGGGTGCGGCCCTGCGTAGATCGACTCGTCGATCGTCAGGTACTGGACCGTGGTCTCTGCGATGGCGCGCTGCCCGCGCTGCGCGGCCTGGGTCACCTCCGCCACCGTGCCGCTGGCGGAGCAGTGTACGACGTAGATGAGCGGATCGCCCGCGGCACGGCCCAGGAAGAGCACGCGATTCGCGGCCTCCACCTCGGCCAGGGCCGGCCGGGCCTGGCCGTGATAGGCCAGGCTCGTCGTGCCCGCCTTTTCCAGGGCCTGGCGGGCTGCGGTCACCAGGTCGTCATTTTCGCAATGCACCATCACGACCATGTCGTACGCGGCCGCGGAGCGCAGCACGCGGAGCAGCTCTGCATCCGTCTGGTAGTAGTTCGGCCGGTACGTGGTGTAGACCTTGACCGCGTTGATGCCCAGCCCCAGCAGATCGACCATCCAGCCGTCCAGTGTGGCGTCGTCCTCGGGCAACTGCGTGAGCATCATGTGGAGGCCGTAGTCGATCTGCGCCATGCCGCCGATCTCAGCCTCCCGGCCGAGGAGCGCCTGGTGCATGTCCTGGCCCGGGAACTGCGTCGCGAAGTCGATGACCGTGGTCACGCCGCCGCACGCGGCCGTCCTCGTCCCCACCTCCCAATTGTCGGGCGACTTGTAGATGCCCGTGTCGAGCACGATGTGCGTGTGCGGATCGATCAGCCCGGGCAGCACGACGCAGCCCGTCGCATCGATGACCTGGCCTGCGCCCTCGGTGGGCAGCGCAGGGCCGATCGCCGCGATGCTCCCCGCGGCCAGCAGCAGGTCGGCCTGCCGTTCGCCGTGCGGAAGAATCAGCGTGCCATTGCGAATCAGTGTTGTTTCATTCATCGTTCGCACCTTGTTCGTCGGATTTCATGCTTCCCCACAGACAGGTCGGCCTGGCGCACCGTGTCGAAGCCGAAGACGCTCGCGCTGCCCGCGGTAGGGCGCGTCAGCGCGGCCACCAGGCGCGCCGTCCGGCCCGATCAGGCCGGAAATCTCCCCGCGCTGCACCGCCAACCGCAGTCCATCGACCGCCGTGAGCGCTTTGAATCGCCGCGTGAGGTTGGTCGCCGAGACGACCGGGGCATCGTTCCGTTCGTCCATGGCCGTTGGCCCGATTATAGCACAGCGTACAACATCGTCCACGCTTCCTCACCAACTTGTCACGGATCGATCATGACAGGGTCATCCACACGGGGCACAATGCCTCTTCGTGTTTCATATCATCGTGACATATGGAGGCTATCGTGGCGGAAGTTGCCATCAAGCGTCGTGATGCGAAGACGGGGAACAAGCGGGAACGGACTTTCCGGAAGCTGTCAGCTGAAGAACTGAAGGCGGGCCAGTGGACGCGCGGCGCGGGCGGTTCGGCGCACCACTTCTTTATCGAGGGGATGAGCGTCTGTGGCCGGCCCCAGATCTTCACCGATCCGAGGGAGGGCATGACGCGGAAGCTGTGCCCCGACTGTTACGCGGCATTCAGCCGCTCGACCGCCCAGGCCGACATCCTCGGCTAGAGGCGAATTCGTGCCGGTCCGGCCGTGCTATAATGAGGCGACTGGGAGCGGGCCGGCACACAGGCCGGCCCCTACGAACGACCGGCGCAGCTGCGGCCGGCGTACGAGTCGAGGTGGCGATGGTTCCGGCACGAATTCTCGCGGTGGACGACGATCCGAAGATCCTCAACCTGATGCGGCGCGGCCTGGCGTTTGCCGGCTACGGCGTCGACCTGGCGCCGGACGGCGAGCAGGCACTCGCCATCGCGCGCGAGCGGCCTCCCGACCTGGTCGTGCTGGACGTGATGTTGCCCGGTCTGGATGGGTTGGAGGTCTGCCGGCGGCTGCGCGCGGGCGAGCCCAATCTTCCCATCCTGCTCCTGACCGCCAAAGACCGGGTGCCGGACCGTGTGGCGGGCCTGGATGCCGGCGCGGACGACTATCTCATCAAGCCCTTTTCGTTCGATGAGCTGCTGGCGCGCATCCGGGCCCTGCTGCGCCGCGCCCGCCCGTTGGAGGGCGACACGCTCAGCTTCGCGGACCTCGTCCTTGATCCGCGCACGCGCGAGGTGACGCGCGGCGCCCGGCCGGTCGAGCTGACCACCAAGGAATTCGACCTGCTGGAGTACTTGCTGCGCCACCCGCGCCAGGTGCTGACGCGCGATCAGATCTTCAGCGCAGTGTGGGGGTCCGACTACCTGGGCGGCTCGAACGTCATCGACGTACGCGTCATGCGCCTGCGTGAGAAGCTCGAGGCTGGCGGCGAGCCGCGGCTCGTGCAGTCGGTGCGCGGCGTGGGCTACAGCCTGCGCGAGGAATGACGCGGTCGAGCGCGCAGGAGGTGACGGAGCGGATGACGATGCAGCGTGAAGGCGGCGGTCAACAGCCCTTGCGGGTGTATGAGCCCTCGGACGACGACGAGCTGGCCGCGCTGGCCGGCACGCTGAACGCGCTGCTCGAGCGCCTGGAGCGCAACATCCGGCGCCAGCGCCAGTTCCTCGCCGACGCGTCGCACGAGCTGCGCGGGCCGTTGATGGTCATCCGCGGCAACCTCGACCTGCTGCAGATGGATCTGCCGCCGGAAGAACGGAAGGCGTGTGCGCGTGAGGCTTCCGAGGAAGTGGAGCACATGGCGCGGCTCATCAGCGACCTGCTCTTCCTCGCGGAAGAAGACGCACACGACCGGCTGCAGTCGGAGCCTGTGCAGTTCCACGACATCGTCGCGGACGCGTGGCTGCGCGCGGTGAGCCTGGACGCGACGGATCATGAGCACATCTTCGAGCGCAACGACCCGGTCGTGGTCCTCGGCGACCGCTATCGTCTGACCCAGATGGTGTGGAACCTGGTTGAGAACGCGCTCCGCTATACCGATGCCGGCGGCCGCATCACGCTCGTCTCGCGCGCTCTGGGCGCCGAGGTGGAGCTCTCGATCGCCGACACCGGCATCGGTATCCCGGCCGAACACGTCCCCCGGCTGTTCGAGCGTTTCTATCGCGTCGACCGGGCGCGGTCGCGCAACGAGAGCAGCACCGGCCTCGGGCTGCCCATCGTGAAGCAGGTGGCCGAGGCGCACGGCGGCCAGGTGCGCGTGCAGAGCGAGCTCGGTGTGGGCAGCACTTTCACCGTCGTGCTGCCCATTCTAACGTCTTAGGGTCGCCTGGCCCCCGGTTCGGGCAGCCCGGACAGGTCCAATTCCTCGATCGTCTGGAGAAACGCCTCGGGCGCGGGCCCGGCGATCCGCGCGTCAGCGGTGCGCCCCATCATGTAGGCCGTGAAGACAATCTCCATTACCTTCTCCTGGAATTCGGTTCGCTCGGTGTCCAGGTATACCAGGTGCGCGATGCTGGCCTGCAGGATGTTCAACTCCCGGGCCTCGTCCTTCACCAGGTCCCAGTTCCGGTCGTCCACCCGTATCAGCAGCCGGGCAGCCTGATCGAGGCAGTATTTCGGATCGGTCAGCCTGGATGTGTCAGTGCTGGTCGGCACGGCGCAAATCTCCTTTCGTCGGCCGGATTTCGAACCATACGATTCACGTGTCAGCTTAGCAGGCGCCCGTGATGCCCGTGTGATGCCGCCGTGACAGTATGATGACTCTCTTCATCGTGGCGGCCGGCGGCTGGAGCAGCTTCCGTCAAAGATCATCGAATTGTCATCTGAGTCTCATCTCAGCGACATGAAAGCGGGGTAAACTTGACCTGCATTGTTTGTGCTAATCACAGGGGGAAGTAAACGAAATGAGTACACGTGAGATACGCATCACCGCCCAGGACATGGAGCGGCTGCGCGAGTTGATAGAGGACGCCACGCGGGGTGATCCGCGCAAGGCGCTGGAGCTCAAGGGCCTGGTGGCGGAGCTGGACCGCGCCATCGTCGTGGAAGACGGCGACATCCCGAAGGATGTCGTGCGGATGAACTCCGAGGCCCACCTGGTTGACCTGGATACGGACGAGGAGATCGTCTGCCGGCTCGTCTTTCCGGGAGAGGCCGACATCGCCGAAATGCGCGTCTCGGTCCTTGCGCCGATCGGCACGGCCATCCTCGGCTACCGCACCGGCGACACGTTCGAATGGCAGGTGCCGTCGGGCCGCCGGCGGCTGAAGATTGTGTCGGTCGTTTCGTAGATCATCAGGGGGCTGCCCAAGAAGCATCGGGCAGCCCCCTGCCATTTCCTCTCAATCCCTTCCCGAACCATCCTTTTCCCTTCGTCAACCATCTGAACTATCCTCCTGCCCTCCCTCCTCTTCGGCCGATGATCCCAGCTCTCAGCTTCTTCACAGGTTTCCTTTGGGTTGGTCACAGCATCGCGTGTGATGATCGAAGCGTAAGGAGGCAGGATGGATCGCTGAGAGATGCTCCGTGAGTCATCCTGCCCCCATGACATAGCGACAGGGGAGTTCATTCAGATGAAAAAACGCTTCATGGCTTTGTTTCTATCGGCCACGCTGCTCGTTGGCGCGGCCTCATGTTCGAACGCCGGACAGGCGGCGAGCGGCATCCCGGCTGCGGCAGCCGCGACGGCCGCAGCCGCTACGACCGCAGCCGCGACGGCCGCAGCCGCGACGACCGCAGTCGCTACGGCCGCAGTCGCTGCGACCGCCCCGGTGACGGTGGACTACGACAGCGCCGATCTCCAGACGGGCGCGGGCGACGCCGAGCCGGTGGCAGCGACGATCACGCTGGCCGGCGACTCGATCCGCGTCGACGGCAGCGGCGTATCGGTCGACGGCAGCGTGGCGACCATTACCGCGGCCGGGCGATACGTCGTCAGCGGCAAGCTGGGCGATGGCCAGCTCGTCGTCGACACGAAGGACGCGGAGAACGTCGTCCTCGAACTGAACGGCGCCGACATCACCAACACCACCGGCGCACCGATCTACGTGGCCAATGCCGAAAAGGTCGTGCTGACCCTGGCGGAAGGCACGCAGAATACGGTCACAGACGGCGAGACGTACGTCTACCCCGATGCTGGCGCAGGGGAGGAGGCGACGGACGAGCCGGATGCGGCGATCTTCAGCCACGACGACCTGACCATCAACGGCGCGGGCGAGCTGACGGTCAACGCGAACTACAACAATGGCATTGCCGGCAAGGACGACCTGAAGATCACGGGCGGCGCGATCACGGTGAACGCGGCGAACGATGGCATCGTGGGCCGCGATTCGCTGGCGATCAAGGATGGCACGATCACGATCAACGCGGGGGGCGACGGGCTCCAGGCGAACAACGACGAAGACGCGGCCGAGGGCTACATCGTCATCGAGGGCGGGACGCTCGACATCACCGCTGCGATGGATGGCATCCAGGCTGAGACCCGGCTGGACATCAGTGGGGGCGACATCACGGTGAGCGCAGGCGGCGGCAGCGCGGCCGGCAAGGGCGCCGAGAGCGGCAAGGGTCTCAAGGCCGGCGTCGATATCGTCATCGCCGGCGGCAAGATGGAGGTGGATGCGGGGGACGACGCGCTCAACGCAAACAACAGCGTCACGATCGGTGGCGGCGAGCTGACCCTCGCCACCGGCGATGACGGGGTGCGTGCCAACCTCGCGTTCACGCTGAACGGCGGCACGGTGAACATCACGAAGTCGTACGAGGGCGTCGAGAGCGAAACGATCACGATCAACGACGGGGTGCTCCGCCTGGCGTCGCAGGACGACGGCATCAACGGATCGGACAGCGCGGCCGCGGCCGGCGGCGGCATGGGCAGGCCCGGTTTCGAGACGGGCAACAGCCATCTCTACATCAACGGCGGGTACGTGGCGGTGGACGCGGGCGGCGACGGCCTCGACGTCAACGGGCCCATCGACATGACCGGCGGCACGGTGTTGGTGAATGGCCCCACGTCCAACAACAACGGTGCGCTGGACTACGGCGGCAGCTTCAACGTCACCGGTGGGCTCCTGGTGGCCGCGGGCAGCGCGGGCATGGCGCAGGCGCCGGGTGCGACCTCGACGCAGTACTCCCTCGCACAGACCTTCTCATCGCTGCAGGCCGCGGGGACGCTGGTGCACATCGTGAGCCAGGACGGTGCAGACGTCGTGACCTTTGCACCCAGCAAGGCATTCCAGTCGATCGTGGTCTCCTCGCCCGACCTGGTGAAGGGCGGGACCTACGTGATTTACACCGGCGGCAAGTCGACCG
This sequence comes from uncultured Anaerolineales bacterium, assembly GCA_964566325.1. GTDB lineage: Bacteria > Chloroflexota > Anaerolineae > CG2-30-64-16 > CG2-30-64-16 > JALOOB01. The sequence goes on along the minus strand of CAZMIS010000003.1, from coordinate 12,639 downwards.
GCGCCGTGACCGACGGCCTGGTCAGCGGCGGGACGTACACGGGGGGGCAGCAGGTGGCGAGCTATACGCTCGAGACCGTGGTGACCGGCGCAGGGGGCGGCCCCGGTATGGCACCCGGCATGGCGCCCGGTGTGGGCGGCGGCCGCCGCAGGCCGTAAGAGACGACGAGGCAAAGATGACACAACTGAACGATGCTGAGACGCTGCCGTGGGAGCTGCTCGCGGCTTACGAACCGATCACGCTGTCGGAAATGAACGAGACGCGGTTGCTGGACCGGCTGGAGGTCAAGTACGTCTTCCCGCAGAGCCTGCTGGCCGGGGTTCTGGCAGAGCTGTCCGGCACGCACAAGGCCTTCGTGGCAGCCGGCCGGCCGTGGAGCCGCAACCGCACGCTCTACTTCGACACCGACGACATGGCGCTCTACCGGCGCCACCACGCGGGCGTGCGCGACCGCTACAAGGTGCGCCGCCGCGAGTATCTGGACTCGGACCTGGCCTTCCTGGAGGTGAAGCACAAGGTGGGCCCGAGCCGCACCGTGAAGAGCCGGCTGCGCGTGGCCGATGTTGGCTCATCTCTCAACGGACAGGCCGCTGCGTTCCTGAGCCAGGCATGCCCATATCCGGCGAGCCAGCTGAGCCCGAAGGTCTGGACCTATGCCACGCGGGTGACGTTAGTCAGCAAGGTCCGCCCCGAGCGGGTCACCCTGGATGTGGACCTGGCCTTCCAATGGGAGGACACCCTGGAGATGTTGCCGGGCATCGTGGTGGCGGAGGTCAAGTACCAGGGCCGCCGCGACAGCTCGGAGTTCATGCAACTGATGCACCGGCATCACGTGCGTGAGATGGGGTTCAGCAAGTACTGCGTGGGGGTGAGCCTGCTCTATCCTGAGGTCAAGCACAACAAATTCAAAGGGACGCAGCGCCTGGTGGCGCGCATCGCACAGAGGTAAATCATGGACATGACCAGCTTGCTTGCCGGGTTCGCAGTGAATCTGCTCGTGGCGTTCGTCATCGTGCGCTTCGTCTACTACCCGGCGAATCACAACAAAGACTACGTCTTCACCTACCTGGCCTTCAACACGATCGTTTACTTCGTCATGGCGTTCATGACGAGTGCCGAGCTGAGCCTGGGCGTCGGGTTCGGGCTGTTCGCGATCTTTTCGCTGCTGCGCTACCGAACCAGCACCATGTCGACCCGCGAGATGACCTATCTTTTCGTCGTGATCGCTCTTCCGGTGGTCAATGCGATGCTCATCAAGGGCGGCGACCTGCTGGTGCTGGCCCTGGTCAGTGTGATCGTGACCGCGGTGCTGGCCGTGTTGGAGCACGAGTGGGGGTTTCACTACGAGAGCCGGCAGTCGATCCGCTACGACCGCATCGACCTGATCAGCCCGCAGCGCCGCGAGGAGATGTTGGCGGATCTGCGCCAGCGCACGGGGTTGCCGATCAAGCGGGTGGAGATCGGCCGGCTGAACCTGCTGAACGATACCGCGGAGTTGCGGGTGTACTTCGATGAACCGCACGTCGAGGGCCGGCGGGCCACGACATTTGTCGAGACGCCGCCGTTTGAGGTGGGCGACAACGATTGACAGTCGCGTGATGCCAGAGGCGGACATCGCCGGCAGTCGAGCGATCGCCTGCGGACGGCCGGTCACTTCGTTGTCGGGCGCACGATCAGCATGAGAGCACCGCCCGGAGGGTGCTATAATGGATGCGGGCAATCCAGGATTCCAGGCAGGACATCACATGGCGACAGTACTCATCGTTGACGATGACCCCAGGCTTCTGAAGATGCTGGGGCGCACCCTGGCCTACGAGGGCTTCCACGTTCACAGCGCGAGCAACGGCGCGGAGGCCCTGAGCGAGGTGCAGGCGCGGCGGCCCGATGTGATCGTGCTGGATTGGATGATGCCCGGCATGGATGGCCTCACGGTGCTCGAACGGCTGCGCGCGGCCGGCGATCAGACCCTCGTCCTGATGCTGACCGCGCGTGATGCGGTGGAAAACCGCGTGGCTGGGCTGGAGGGAGGCGCGGACGACTACCTGGTGAAGCCGTTCGCGCCGGCGGAGCTGCTGGCGCGCATCCATGCGCTTCTGCGGCGGCCTTCGGTCAGGGCCAGGGACGAAGCGATCGGCTACGCCGGCCTGCGGCTGGACCCGGCCACGCGCGAGGTCTGGCGCGGGGAGCGGAAGATCGAGCTCACGGCCAAGGAGTTCGATCTCCTGCGGTATCTGCTGCGTCACCCGCGCCTGGTGCTGACACGCGACCAGATCCTGCAGGAGGTGTGGGGATACGACTTCGGCGGGGAGGACAACGTCCTGGAGGTCTACGTGGGTTACCTGCGCAAGAAGACGGAGGCCGGAGGCGAGCCCAGGCTGATTCAGACCGTGCGCGGAGTCGGCTACACCCTGCGGGAGGAGGCATGACCCCCATGGGTCCGGAAGCCAACGGCGCGGGCTCGCCCGGTCGCGGCGTGTCCATCCGCCTGCGCCTGACGCTGCTCTACACCGCGATCCTCGCACTGACGCTGGTCGCGTTCAGTTCCATCCTCTACTTCGTGCAGGCGCGTGCGACGTACGGCGGCGTTGAGTCCAGTCTCGTGCGCCAGGCTGAGGAGTTCGTGCGGCGCGACCTGGAGGACGGTGGTGCGCGGCCGCCGCGGGATGCGGACCTGCCGAGCGGCACGCTGCCCGGCCGTTGGACGCAGACGCGTACGATAGACGGCACGATCTTGGGGACCACGGTGGATCTGAGGGGCGCAACTCTGCCGTTGAGCGACGCAGGACTGCAGGCGGTGCGGGCGGGCAATGGCCACTCCGAGACCGCGGTGGTAGACGAGCAGCCGGTCATGATCTACAGTCGCTCCTTCGCGGCCAGGGGCGGAGAGACGCGCATCGTGCAGGTCGCGTTCCCCATCGGCCAATCCCAGCAATCCCTGAGGGCCCTGCAGCTGCTGCTGGCGTCGGGGAGCGCCCTGGCGATCCTGCTGGCGTTCCTGCTTGGGTGGGTCTTCGCAGGCACCGCGCTGGATCCGATCCACCGGATCACCCGGACCGCGCGGAGCATCGGCCTGGAGCACGACTTCAGCAAACGGGTGGCCTACGACGGTCGGGGCGACGAGGTGGGGCAGCTGGCGCTGACGTTCAACGACATGCTGGCCGAGCTCGAATCCGCGTTCCGCCAGCTCGAGGGGTCGCTGGAATCGCAGAAGCGCTTCGTGGCCGATGCGTCGCACGAGCTGCGCACGCCGCTCACGACGGTGCGCGGCAACATCGAGCTGCTGCGCCGCGACCGGCCGGCGGCGCCGCCTGGCGAGCGGGACGAAATCCTGGCCGATACGGTGGAAGAGGTGGATCGCCTGATCAGGCTGGTGAACCAGTTGCTCGTGCTGGCGCGCGTGGGTGCGGGGCAGGCGCTGGTCACCGAAGACGTCGCGGTGGCGCCCCTGGTGGAGGAGGCGTGCCGCCAGGTGCGCGGCCTGGCGCCGGAATGCGCGGTCAGCTGTCCGCCCGCGCCCGATGTCGCGGTCCAGGCCAATCGCGATGCGCTCAAACAGGTGCTGCTCATCCTGCTGGACAACGCCGCGCGGCACACGCCTGCGGGCAGCGCGGTCGACGTGCGTGCCGAGTCGACCGCCGGCCGCCTGACCATCAGCGTCTCGGACGATGGCCCCGGCATCCCTGCCGCGGACCTGCCGCACATCTTCGAGCGCTTCTACCGGGGCGATGCCGCGCGCAGCGGCGGTGGCGCAGGCCTGGGCCTGGCGATCGCCAGGGAGCTGATCGAGCTGCAGGGCGGTGCGCTCACCGTCGCCAGCGAGCCGGGCCGCGGGGCCACGTTCACCGTCTCATTGCCCCTGGCCGGCTGAGCGCCGCGCGGCGCGCGGGTGAGCGCCGCCGTCCTGCTCCCGAAACCTACCTTATCGCCAGGTACTCGCCCGCGGTCTCAAGCCACTCGATGATCTGGATGTGCTGGGGACACTGGGCCTCGCATTCGCCGCAGGCGACGCAGTTGTCCGCGCGCTCGGCCTCGGACAGCCAGTTGGCGTACGCGTGGCGCCCGTACTCCGGCGCATTGAACATCATCGCTTCGTTGTAATAGCTGAAGATCGAGGGGATGTTCACGCCGTTGGGGCACGGCTGGCAGTACTTGCAGTCGGTGCAGGGGATCGGCATCAGGCGCTTGTACTCGTCGCGCACCTGGCCCACCAGCACAAGCTCTTCGTCGCCGAGCAGGCCGGCGCCCGATCGACCCGCGCTGACCACGTTTTCCTTGACCTGCTCCAGCGTGCTCATGCCGCTCAGCACGAGTGACACCTCGGGCTGGCTCCACACCCACTGGAAGGCCCACTCGGCCGGCGTGCGCCGGCGAGCCGCGCCGTCCCACAGGGTCTGGATGGAAGGCGGCAGCCCGCGGCCGGGGCGCTGCCCTGCCCGGCCGGCCAGCAGGCCCCCGCGCAGCGGCTCCATGACGATCACGCCCAGCCCTTTGTCCGCCGCGTACTTCAGCCCGCGCGTGCCGGCCTGGTACTCCACGTCCAGGTAGTTGTATTGAATCTGGCAGAACGTCCAGCCGTCGTACGCGTCCACGATCTCCTTGAACGCGTCGAAGCTGTCGTGAAACGAGAAGCCGAGATGCCCGATCCGGCCGTCCGCCATCGCCCGCTCGGCCCAATCGAGCACGCCGAGGTCGCGCATGGCACGCCACCGGTTCGCGTCCAGCGCATGGAGCAGGTAGAAATCGATCTTCCCGATGTCAAGGCGTGCCAGTTGCTCGTCGAGCAGGCGGTCGAAATCGGCCGGCTCCTTGACCAGCCAGCACGGCTGCTTCGTCGCCACCTTCACGCGCTCGCGGTATCCGTCCTTGAGCGCGCGGCCGACGAATGCCTCAGAGGTGCCCTGGTGGTAGGGGTAGGCCGTGTCGACGTAGTTCACGCCGTGGTCGATGGCATAGCGGATCAGCTTCGTCGCCCTCGCCTCGTCGATGCGGCCCGGATCGGCGTCGATCACCGGCAGCCTCATCGCGCCGAAGCCCAGTGCCGAGGGCTGCCAGTCGAGTCTGCCAAAGGTGCGGTATTTCATCTGGTTCTCCCGAAAGAGGAAGTTGCGACGTTCGTCGCGAGGTCCATTATAACACGCGCCGCGCTCACCCTTCGCCCAGCAGGGCCAACAGCTCACACAGCACCATGGCCGTGGCGCCCCACACCTTGTGCTTGCCCACGGCGTAGTAGGGCACGCGCACGGGCTCCCCGCGCAGGTCCCACGTCTCCTCGCAGCGGGTGGCCGGGGCCAGCAGGTGACGCAGCGGCGCCTCCAGCACCTCTGCGACCTCGTGCTCGCTCGGCACGAACGCAGGCGCCCCGGACGTGTGGGCCACCACGGGATAGATGCAGAAGTCGGTGGGCGGGATGTAGAGCGGCGACAGCTGCCCCAGGATCTCCAGCGAGCGCGGATCGATGCCCAGCTCTTCCTGCGCCTCGCGCAGGGCGGTCGCGACGGCATCCTCTCCGGGATCCATGCTGCCGCCGGGGAACGAGATCTGCCCGCGGTGGTTCTCCAGCGCCTCCGTCCGGCGGGTCAGCACCAGGTGCGTCTCGCCGGACCGCGCGTAGAGCAGCACGAGCACGGCTGCACGCCTGCAGTTCAGCAGCGGATCCAGGATGCGCTCCGTGCCGGGCCTGGGCTGCGGCGCCATGCCCAACTGGGTGGGCAGGCCGGGCAGCGGCCGCGCCAGCGCGTCGCGCAGTGCTTCGACGACCGCTGCATGAGTGTCATCTGGCATCGATGGTTGCTTTCCGTTTGACAGGTCCACAGTGCGCAAGTATACTCCAAACATGCTGTTTGTGCGTATTGGCCGATCCGTTGTCCATCTGCCTCGCGTTGCGTCGTGGGGAGGGCTGTCTTAGTTCAGCGCGCCCAACGACCGAAACATTACGTCAACTTGTGACCGTGGGCGCTTCGTCCACGGTCTTTTTGTGCCGGCCCCCGGCGGGCCATGCGAGGCAAGACGACGATGGCAGCCATCATCATCAACCTGAGCGATATCCACCATACCTACTTCGACAAACCGGTGCTCACCGGCCTCAGCTGGGAGATCCAGGCCGGCCAGAAGATCGGCCTGGTTGGGCCCAACGGCGGCGGCAAGAGCACCCTGCTCAAGCTGATCCTTGGCCGGTTGCAGGGGGACGGCGGCACGATCTTTCGCCTGAGAGGGCTGACGATCGGGTATCTGCCGCAGGAGGTGACGCCGGACGCACTGGCCGGCGAAGCCGAGGTCGCCGGTGAGGCCGCAGGGCTGACCATCCTCGAGGCCGCGCTCTCCGGCTCGCCCGAGATCGCGCGGTTGCGCCATGACCTCACCCTCAAGGAAGCCCAGATGGGCGACCCCGCGGTGTTCGGCAACGAGCGCCGGCTGGCGCGCGTGCTCGACGACCACGCCCGCGCGCTGCACGCGTACGAGGCCGCGGGCGGCCTGACCTACGAGAACCGCGTGCGCTCCACGCTGCGCGATCTGGGCCTGGGCGAGGAAACCTTCGACCAGCCGGTCCGGACCCTCAGCGGCGGGCAGGCGAAGCTCGTCGGCCTCGCGCGGCTGATGGTCTGGGCGCCCGATGTGCTTCTCCTCGACGAGCCCGACAACCACCTCGACCTGGACGGCAAGGCGCGGATCGAGAAGCTGGTGCGCGGCTACGCGGGAAGCGTGATCATCGTCTCCCACGACCGGTACCTGCTGGATCAGACCGTCGACACCATCGCGGAGCTCGTGCGCGGGCAGATCACGGTCTGGCCGGGCACCTACTCCAACTACGCCATCAACAAGCAGCTGGCCGAGCTGCGCCAGGAGCAACTCTACCGCGCACAGCAGAAGCGCATCGGGCAGATCGAAGCGGCCATCAAGCGGTTCGAGGAGGCAGCCGCCTTCACGGAGAACGAGCGCCACGCGCGCCAGGCCCGGCACCGGCACAAGATGCTCGAGCGGATGGACAAGATCGAACGGCCGCAGGAGCAGGGCCGCATGCGGCTGGAGCTGGGCGGCTGGCGCGGCAGCAACAAGGTGTTGGACGTGCAGCGCGTCGACAAATGGTTCGAGGATTGGGCGACCGGCAACCTGCGCGTCGTGCTCGAAGGCGCGTCGTTCCAGGTGTGGCATGGCGAACGCGTCGGGCTGGTCGGCCCGAACGGTGCGGGCAAGTCCGTGCTCTTCCGCTGCATCCTGGGCGCGTCCCACCTGGCAGAGGATGGGGCCGGATTGCAGCCGCCCGCCGGCGGGGCCGCGGACGCGCGATCGCTCTTCGAGCAGCCGGACGGCGGTGTGATCAAGCTGGGCCCCAGCGTCAGGATCGGCTACTACTCGCAGCAGCACGAGACGCTGCACGGGGACTGGACGCTCGTGGAGGAGATCCGCGCCACCAGGCCCATGTACGAGACCGACGCGGTGGCCATCCTGCAGCGCTTCCTCTTCGACTACTATGCCGCGCAGAAGCAGGTGCATCACCTGAGCGGCGGCGAACGCAGCCGGCTGCAGCTGGCGAAGCTCATGCTGTCAGACGTGAACTTTCTGATGCTGGACGAGCCGACCAATAACCTGGACATTCCCTCGTCCGAGGTGCTGGAGAGCGCGCTGGAGGAATTCAACGGCACGGTGCTGGTGATCTCCCACGATCGCTACTTCCTGGACCGGATCGTGGACCGCGTGGTCGTCCTGGAGGAGGGGACCGTGCGCGAGATCGCGGGCGGCTACTCGGACTACGCCGGCGATTGACCCTGCCAGCCGCCCTACCGGAGCTCGACCCTGACGCCGAACTGGCTCTCGAACCAGCGGGCCTTCTTCTGGCCGGCCAGGCGCTCCGATTCGTCATTCACGCCGGGGATGAGCCTGACGATCAGCCGGTTGCCCTTGAGGTCGCAGCGCAGGTCCTGGACCGCCGCCGTGTGGCTCCGGTCGAGGCCGTCCGCGAAGCGAAGGATGGCGCCCAGCCGCGCGACCTTGTTCTGTTCCTGGGACGACAGCGCGGCGAAGGTCTCGTGTTTTTCCGGGTCGGGCGTGGCTCCGCGATGATAGCGCGCCACCAGGGCAATCAGCGTCCGGTCCTGTTTGGAGATCCCCGGAATCTTCTCCGCGGTGACCAGGCGGAATGCGGTCTTGTGATGTCCTTCGTAGCCCTCGACATAACCGATGTCGTGGAGCAGCGCGGCGTATGAAAGGATCTCGCGCGGGGCCAGCGCTTTCTCGCCATCCAGCGGCGGCTCGTCGAGGCGATGCATGCCCAGCCGCGCGGTTTCGTCGAACAGGCGGAGAGCCAATCGTTCGTCTTGCAGCGAGTGAGCCTCTTCGAAATCGTGTCGTCGGGCCAGGGCAATAACGGCGTCTCGCATTTCCATCCCTGCTCACAAGTATCCACTTTCTTGTACACCCGTTTTGCTTCCGCGTCAACCTTGTGCAACCCTTGTGACTATTCGGATGCTTGCTCCTTGTGCAGAAATCTGCTATGCTCACAGCCTGGAAGTGCAGGTAAGCCGCATCGCGCAGGTGAGCGCGGGCGAATCGTGCTTCAGCGGAGCAGCGGTCGCGTTCAATGATAACAGGCACCCTCATCAATGTCGCAACGGTCGTGGTCGGTGGGCTGTTGGGCACGTTTCTCGGCAACCGGCTTCCGGAAAAGATGCGCCTCACCGTGTTGCACGGCCTGGGGCTGATGACGTTGGTCATCGGCGTCAGCATGGCCATCGGAACGAAGAACGTGCTGATTCCGCTCTTCAGCATCCTCATCGGCGGCATCCTGGGCGAGGCGCTGCGCATCGAGGAGGCGCTCGAGCGATTGGGCAAGTGGGCCGAGGCGCGGCTGGGCGGGCTGTTTGGCGGCGATCGTAGCACCTTCGCGCAGGGCTTCATCACCGCCAGCCTGGTCTTCTGCGTCGGACCCATGACGATCCTGGGTTCGATCCAGGACGGCCTGATGGGAGACTTCACCCTGCTCGCCGTCAAATCGTTGATGGATGGCTTCGCGGCCATGGCCCTGGCCGCATCCCTGGGTGCGGGCGTCATTCTTTCTGCTGCCACCGTCTTGGCCTACCAGGGAGGTTTGAGCGTGGCCGCAGGCCTGTTCGGTGCGGCATTGGGCGGCGTCACGGGCGAGACGCCGTGGGTGATCGAGATGACGGCCACCGGCGGGGTGGTGATCCTGAGCATCGCGTTCTTGCTGCTCGACATCAAGAAGATCCGCGCAGCCAATCTGCTGCCCGCGGTGTTCATTGCGCCGTTGATCGTCCTGATCCTGGGCTTGTTGGGGGTGGCTTTCTAGGTGGCCGATCCGCTTCTCGTCGTCTTCGCCGGCGCGCCGGGCACAGGCAAGAGCACTCTTGCCCGGTTTGTGGCGCGGGAGACACGCGCGGTGTATCTCAGCAAGGAGACGATCAAAGACACCGTCCTGGCAGTGGGCCGGGACGTGAAGCCGGAGGGCATCACCGACTATGCGGTGGCGTTGTCTTATGCGCTGCTCATGCCGCTGGCCCGCGATAACCTGACCCTCGGCTTGAGCGTGGTGATCGATAGCCCGGCAGGCTATCGGACCTTCCAGGAGGCGATCGAGGGCCTGGTGCGCTCGGTCAAGGTCGACTTCAGGCTGATCGAATGTATCACCACGGACGAGGCGCTGTTGCGCGAACGCCTCGAACGCCGTGCAGCCGGCCCGCCCGATCAGCGTTCGCGGGACCAGGACGTCTACCAACAGGCCCGCGCCCGGCTCGAGCGCCTGAGCGGTCCGCGCCTGGTGGTCGACACGGCAGAGCCACTGCAGACGAATCTGCGCAAGATTACGAACTACCTGAACGCCGGCGCGGCCGGCGGCAGTGATATGGAGAAGTCCTGATGCCAATCATTCAAGCCGTACTGTTCGACCTGGGCGGCACACTGCTGCACTACGATCAACCTCCCGAGCACACCTTCGAGGCCATCAACAGCCGCGCGCTGCACGCGTTTGTCCGGAGTGTCGTGGAGCGCGGTGTCAAGGTGCCCGACCCTGACCTGGCGATTCGCGCGACCGTGCGGATGGCAGCCGCGCTGGAAGCCAAGTCCAAGCGCACCCTTCACAGCAACCGGGCCGAGATGGTGATCCGCGAAGGGCTGGAGGCGGTGGGGATTCGCGTGCCGGACAAAGTGTTCGACACGGCCATGGCGGCGTACTACCAGGCTATTTCGGACGTCGTCAAGCCTGTGGGGGAAGACACGGCGAGCGTCTTGCAGGAGATCGTCGACCAGGGCCGCCAGCTGGCGCTCGTTTCGAACACGCTGTGGGCGCCCGAGATGCATGACGCGGATCTCACGCGGTTCGGGTTGATCGACTACCTGCCCGTGCGCGTCTATTCGAGCTGCGCCGGATTCGTGAAGCCGGACGAGCGCATCTTCCGCCAGGCGCTCGACCCCTTCGATGTGGCGCCCGCCGAGGCGGTGTACATCGGTGACAAGCTTGACGTGGACGTGGCAGGACCCCAGAAGATCGGGATGCGCGCAATCCTGATAAGGTCGCCGTACCGGGCGGAAGAGAGCGAAGAGATCATCCCGGACGCGGTCATCGATTCGCTCGCCCAGTTGCCGGGTCTGCTAGAAGAGTGGGATCGCGCCCTGGAGACGCAGGCCACCGTGCCACCCAGATGATAGTGCAGCGCCGGCAGGACGACGTCAGGCCGGCGCCGCGGGGCGGCGGAGCGTCTGCGCCAGGGCCATGACCGCCACCAGGACGAGCACCACGAAGCTTCCGCCGACGAACAGCCACTTAAGGGGCGTAAACACCGTCGCCAGCACGTCGACGACCGGCGTCGCGGCCGGGTAGCGGCCGACCACCAGCGACGCGCAGATGTTCTCCCCGAAATCCAACGCCATGCCGGCCACCGGGACGAGGTTCAGTAGCCTCCCCCTGCTGCCTGACGCGAAGGCCTTCCGGGCCAGCCAGCTGATGGCCGTCGCAAGCGCCCCCGTGTAGACCAACGGCCAGACCACATCGAAGGTCCAGCGTGCGCGCACGTACGCCGCGCGGCCGGCCGCGCCGAACGACTCCGCCATGCGGTACAGGTCCGCCGGGGTGTAGAACAGCGATTGGTCGGGCGAGGGGCCCGAGCCTGCGACCGCCTCGAACCGGGCCGCCTGGTCGGGCAGCACCAGGGGCGTGAACACCAGGAAGAGGATGGCTGCGGCCAGCGTCACCCAGCCGCGCGACGCGCGGTGGAGCCATGCAGAGAGCCGTGCAATCATCGCTGTCCGCCTTTCGCGAGCGCGCCGCCGGTTGTTACTTAACCGTGATCATCTTGCGACCGAATCATCGCCCGGACGTCAACGTCCGGGCTACACAGCGGCGCCCCATGAATGGGGCTTGAACCAGACTGGCCGCCGCAAGTAGCCCGGTTTACCGGGCGTTGCTGTGTAGCCTGCCCGTTTACGGGCGGGCGGCCACCGGTGGCGAACCGGTTGGCTGATTATCCGCATGTCTGGCAACCGTGCACAAAAGGCCGCCGCCGGATCACCCGCGCAGTGCGGCCTCCAACAGCTCGCGCACTACGGCCGGGTTCCCCTTGCCGCGCGTCTCGCGCATGATCTGCCCCAGCAGCCAGTTGAAGACGCTCTCCTTGCCGGCCCGGTACTTGGCGACCTGGTCGTCGTTGGCCGCCAGGACCCTGTCGACGATCGCTCGTAGCGCACCGGCATCGCTGACCTGGGCCAGGCCGAGCCTGGCCATGACGTCCGCGGCCGGCCGGCCGGTTTCGAACATTTCTCCCAGCACGCGCTTCGCGCTGTTCTGGTTGAGCTGGCCCTTCTCAACCAGCGAGAGGAGCGCAGCCAGCGCCGCGGGCGAGACGGCGATGGCCGTGATGGGCGCGCCCTTCGCCTTCATCAGGCGGAACAGCTCCCCCGTGATCCAGTTGGAGACCGTCTTCGCGGCCGCGGGGGGCGGGAGTGCGGTCTCCCGGCCCAGCGCGAGGAGCGCGGCCTCGAAGTACTCCGCGACCGGCCGGTCCTCGACCAGGAGGCGCGCCTCCTGGCGGTCCAGGCCCAGCTCGCCCACGAAGCGGTCCAGCTTGGGTCCGGGCAGCTCGGGCATCCCCGCGGCCAGCTGGTCCACCCACGCCCGCTCCACCTGCAGCGGCGGCAGGTCCGGCTCGGGGAAGTAACGGTAGTCGTCCGACGATTCCTTGCTGCGCTGCAGCACGGTGCGCCCGGCCTCCTCGTCCCACCCCATGGTGACCTGCACCACGCGCTCGCCGCGTTCCAGTGCGTCGATCTGCCGCCGCACCTCGTATTCCAGGGCCAGCTTCACCGACCGAAAGCTGTTCAGGTTCTTGATCTCGACCTTGGTGCCGAACGCAGTTTCCCCGGCCGGCCGCACGCTGACGTTGGCCTCGCAGCGCATCGCGCCCTTCTCCATGTCCGCGCTGCTCACGCGGAGATAGCGCAGGACGCGCTGCAGGCCGGTCAGGTAGGCCACCGCCTCGTCCGGAGAGCGCATGTCCGGCTCGGTCACGATCTCCAGGAGCGGCACGCCGGCGCGGTTCAGATCGACCAGCGTCTCAGCGGCGCCCGATCCCATCAGGCGGCCCCCTTGCCGCGTGCACGAGCTTGCCGGTATCCTCCTCCAGGTGGGCGCGTGTG
>CAZMIS010000002.1:0-34233 GCA_964566325.1 uncultured Anaerolineales bacterium | reverse complement strand
GTATTAAACTTTCCTGCTTTTGGGTAGGTTTCTTACCTTTTTGCAGTGGAGTCAAGATTGTTTGGTCTGGAGAACCTTCTGAACCTCTCGCGCCAGCGCCTTGCCTTGCTCAGGTGAAATTCCAAGCTCTTCATTTGTTTTCCCAATGATCTCCTCGCTGCGCCGGCCTAAGAGCAGGCACAGTTTTGTATTGGCATGTGTCAGGCGACCCTCAAGATCATAGCTGTAAATTAAATCCTGGCTGGCTTCATCAATCAGATGATAACGCTCCTCACTCTTTCGCAGGGCTTCTTCAGCTCGTTTTCTATCAACGATAGCCTCAATGCTGGTTAAAAATGTTGAGATTTGCTCCGCATCATCCTCGTTGTAACCGGTCTCACGATTGGCCACTGCTGCAATGGAGATGATTTTATGATGTAAAAAATGGGGCACCACCATCAGGTTTTTTATCGGAATGTGACCCTCTGGCAGCCCTTTTTTCCCCGGAATGTCGTCATTATAATCGTTGATAATGAGCGGTTTTCTCTGGCGGATGCCCTCAGCCCACACCCCGGAATCACTCATACATAATTTCAGGGTTTCCTCTCCCACCGAACAACGCTCCAGAACACCACGCGACCAGGCGGCAATCTCCATTGCCGTCTCGTCATCCGTGACATAGCCGTAAAAACCAACCTGGCTGCCGGTGATGTGGGTTATGGTTTCCAGAACAGTTTCGGAAATGGTTTTTGTATCCGCATCTTCCATCGAAGCGATGTTCCAAAGTGTTTCCAGTTTATCATGGGCATCCCGCAGCTCAGTTTCCGCCCGTTTACGTTCGGTGATATCCTCAATGATGCAGGCAAATTGCCCTGTTTGGGGCTGAAAAGCTGAAATATTAAAATGCTGGTTCAATTCATGTGAATAGTTTTCAAAAACAACGGGCTCTCCCGTCAGGGCAACCCGTCCATAAGTTTCAATCCAATATCCCTCCAAGTTCGGCATCACTTCCAATACCGTTTTGCCAACAATATCACCAGCCTTAAGCCCGGTCATCCTTTCAAAAGCTGGATTGATGGCTAAAAAGCGGTAATTGACCGGCGTGCCTTTTTCATCCAGAATGATCTCATGCAAAGCAAACCCATTTCGCATCTCACGGAACAGCATCTGGTAGTTTTGCTCTGCTGTCTGGCGTTGGGTGACGTCCCGCATGATGACGCAGTACAGTTTTTTTCCCCGTGTCTCCACTTCAGACCAGGACACCTCCATTGTTTTCCGGCTGCCATCCTTGCATTGGAGAGGAAATGTGTTCCGCGTGTTGATCATAAACGCAGGCGGATCTTGAACCCGGCTTTTGATGAGCTCAAAAAGCTCAGGATTTTTATTTTCATCCGGAATGATCTGATAAAAATAATCCCACACCTTCTGCCCGAGCATTTCTTCTTCTGAATATCCGGTGAGATTTGTCTGGGCCGCATTCCATTCAATAATGCGATAATCCCGGTCCACCACCAGAATGCCGTCAAAAGACTGCGCCACCACCGCCAGAAGGCGGGCTTCCCTGTCTTTCAGGGTCACCGCTGCTTGCAAACGGGCCAGAAGCTGTCCTGCCAGGTGAGACACCAGCTTCATCATGGTTTGCCCCTGAACAGGGATCCGGTCAATTCCGTGAGCATGCGAGCCAAGGACCATCAGAGCCAGTTTTTTCCTATCGTGAACAATGGGAATCACCACCAGCCCCTGCAAATTTTCCTTTTCCAAAATCGCGGTCAGAGGGGTTGAACGGCTGGAACGCCGGAGCAATAAAAATTCTTTTATTTCTTTAAAATGGGGAATCTGTCTGGCAAATTCCGTTGAAAATCCAGGCGCTTCAATCAAAAGGAGATTTTCATCTTGACTGGCAGCGCAAATAGCCCCGCAATCCACGCCTTCCAGCTGCATCATCGTGTGAAGAGTGATCTTCAGCGCTTCATTTCGTTCTGCTTCCGGATCAAGAAGGGAAATTTCGGTTTGTTTTTCAGCAAGCCGGCGCAACAGCAGATCATCCACTGCTGGAAGCGAATCACCAGAGAAAAACATTATGAACCCTCCTTTTCTTCAACATCCGTAACGCCATTTCGATGTTTGAAGGAGTCACCCGAACAAGCTATTTCAACATATGGTATAAGTATAGCAGTTTTTTATCAGCATAGCTCTCAAAATAATCCTCGGTAAACAAAAATATCCGCCTGATATGCCGCTTCAATGGTGTTGCCGGGTTGAAAATTGGACTTCAAATAATGCAAACCCAACGGCCTGTCGGCGCCGCCATCATTACTCAATAAAAGCTGTTCGCAAAAAGCAGCGATATCCTCCACAATACGCTCGTAACGGTAATATGCCAGGGCTGCCGGGTTGACCGGTGTGGGGCCATAGCCGCGGTAAAAGAGCATTTCTTCCATCTGTGGGGTCATATCCTTAAACCCCTGCGCCCCGCCAACATACATCAGGTCGCGCTCTTTGGGTGCGCGGATGGGGTTATCCCAATCCACTATAAAAAGCGACCCTTCCGCCGTCATCAGAATGTTCCCCGCGTGGATGTCCGAATGGCACACCACCTCGGGCAGCGGCTGCGCCTGCAGCCGCTGCGCCAGGCAGTCGGCCCGCTCCACCAGATTCAGAATCATCTCCCGCTGCTCGCGCAGCAGGGCTGCACATTCCGCCGCCACCGGTTCGGCAAAAGCTTCGTCCGCCCGCGCCAAAAAGCCGTTCACGGCCGCCCGCCAGCGCGGGTCATAGGTCTCACGCGGAATACTCGCCCATAATTCCGGCGGCACGGCTGCCGTGTGAATGCACCGCAGCGCCCGGCCCAGCTCAGCCCACTGCGCCTCTGTGCAGGCTGCCGCATAACCATCCTGCCCTTCCAAAAAGGGATAAAGGATCACCCGGTAAGCGCCCATTTCAACCCACAACCGCCCACTGCGGGTAGGCAGCGGCGGGATGATCTGCCGGATGCCCTGGTCGCAGAGCCAGCGCGGAAGGGTGACGGATATTTCAGCGAAATTGCCGCGCCGCAGTTTGACAAACCAGGCCCGGCCGCCGGCATCCAGCGCGCGGTAAACCGCCGTGTTCACATCGGCGCCCAGCGGCAGAAAAGCCAGGTCAACTGCCTTTAAATCATACTGTTCCATCAGGCAGGCGGAGATACGTTCTTCAGGCAGGTCCGGTTTTTCCAGCATCGTCCCTACCCTGCCAGATGCGCGCCAGTGAGGGTATTCCCTTCCAGGTTGAGCAAAATGGTGTGTCCCCAGAACAGGTCGCCATCTGCATAGAATACCTCGGCCGTCTCATCGGGATAGAATGTAATGCTTTCCAGGGTTAGCCGGACCTGAAATTCATCTGCGCTGACCGGAGGTTCATCTTCCTCCAGCCAGGTTTCGTTCTTGTTCTCAAGCAGGGCGTCTGCCGCTATCTGCCGGGCGCGCCGGTCCAGGCCGGGCAAATCGGCAAGCACCTGGCGCGCATAGGCCAGGGCTGGATCAGGCCGGCTGTCTTCGTCTGTATAGATGTAAATGGTCACACCATCACCCGCCGTCCCCTCATACCAGTCCAGCGACTCGTCATAGGTCAGCCGGCCCAGAAAAACATCTTGAATCTCTTTTTCCATCTCCTTTTCCTTCCAGTGCAAACAACTCTTTTCAGCCAGATTTGGCTCCCTGACCGCCGTCCAACCACAGCCGTTATTTTTTCTCGCCGCACCCTGCCCTTTATGGCGGCCGTTTAACCGATTCTTGCGCAGCAAATTTTTTTCAGCAAACAGATGGCCGAAAACCAGCTCGGTTCAGCGGGAGTCTTTACAAGGCTAATTGTATTTCATAATCCGTTTTGAAGTAAAATAAATCATTCCATTAACAACATTGAAACCAAGGAGGATTAAAACATGGCGATTGATACCAGTGGCAAGTGGTGGAAGGGCAGCAGTTTTGAAGATGTGGCAGAATATCTTCGTCTTTACATGGAAGATAGTTACCCCGTCGGAAAAGTGGCTCAATCGGTGTGCACCTGCGGCAACACCACCTTCACCCTGCGCACCGACCCTGATGAGGGCGGCGCGCAGCGGATTTGCACCGTCTGCAAGAAAAAAACATTGATCTGTGACAGCGAAGATTATTGGGAAGACGCCTCGCCGCGCAAAGTGCGCTGCCCCTGTAAAAACGACACTTTTGAAGTTGGGGTGGGTTTTTCTTTCCGTGAAGACGAAGAAGATATTAAGTGGGTGACCATCGGCCACCGCTGCACCGCCTGCGGCATTTTGGCCAGTTCAGCCGATTGGGAAATCAATTACAGCCCCTCCCTCCAGCTGCTGGATCAGGCCTGAGCGGCGCCCAAAAGCATGAAGCAGCCGGCCCAATATCGCCTGGAAAGCCCGCTCGATCTGGAGACGTGCAAAGACCGCCTCCGCAAACAGATGCGGGAGCATGTCACGTTTGGCATGGATTACCGGCCGCTTTACGGAGAAATCCGCGAAGACCGGGTGACTCTGCGCATGGCTTCCGGGCTGCGCAACCCGCTGACCCCTCATTTCTACGGCGTCATCCGGCAAATTCCCGGCGGAACGGAATTGGCGGGTGAATTTAAAACGCCCGAATGGGCCAGAGCGGCGATCTGGGTGTGGGGCACGATGATGGTGTTGGCGCCCTGCGGGCTGACTGCAGTGGCCGAGGTGTTTATGATTTTTATGTTGAGAATCCTCTGGCCCTATCAACAGGAACTGGGCATCGATCAATTCTATTCCCTGCTGGCCATGCCGGCGCTGCTTTTGTTTTTGCCATTGATCGGGCTGCTGCTGGGGGTGGGGCTGCCGCTCCTTTTCATCGCCATCCCCAGAAATGATCCTGAAAAAATTAAAGCGCTGTTGGAACGCACCCTCGAAGCGCAAGGGAAGGAAAACCCATCATGACTCATTGGAACATCACCCTCTCCGAAGGAGAAGAAGAGGCCTTTGCCAGTTTTTTACACGGCCAGCTCAGGGCTTTCAACAACCAGGTGTCGCCCTTTCACCGTGAGAGCCGCAAACCCGGTGGCGTTGTGCCCCTGCATGTCATTTTGAACGATGAAACTGGCGCCTTTCTGGGCGGCATCACCGGCAAAACATACTGGACCTGGCTGGAGATAGACTGTTTCTACCTGCCTGAGGCGCTGCGGAAACACGGTCTGGGTTCGCAATTGCTCGAAAAAGCCCAGGCTGCCGCGGCGGCGCGCGGCTGCAAGAGCTGCTTTCTCACCACCTATGAATTTCAGGCCCGCATTTTCTACGAAAAGCATGGCTTCAAGGTGGTGGGCACGCTGGAAGATTACCCGCCTGGCTCTGCTTATTATTGGATGCGCAAAGATTTCACCCCGGCGCCCTGATCCCCGTTCGCTGGCGGCGGTTTGCCGTCAGGCTCAATTGATTTCATCGCTTCTGCCATGTCCCTGGGAACTTTCCAGGGACATGCGGCGTCTTATGCCCTGATGCAACTGGCCGACCTGATGCTGGTCAAAATTTGAAAAGGAAAAGATTTACTGTTTATGAAAAAGCTTCTTATCTCTCTCCTGGCTGCCGCCCTTATTGTCAGCGGATGCGCAACCGCCAGGCCCTTACCGTCAAACACCCCCTCCGCTGCCCTGCCAACGCCATTACCGTCCACCGCAGTCCCCGTCACCCCCACCCAACCGCCGTCGCCCACCCCCACTGCCCCGGCAGAAAACCACCCGGATTTTAAAAACAGCGCTTATGAAATTGAAGGCATTCAAATCACCCTGGTGGACGGCCTTTCCGAAATTGAAGCTGCGCCCAATTCCACCGCAAAAATCGTCACCCGCTATTTTGGCAATGAGGTCTACGGCGATCTGAACGGAGATGGCCAGGAAGATGCAGCCTTCATCCTCACCCAGAACAGCGGCGGCAGCGGCACATTCTTCTATGTGGTGATCGCGCTGCATACTGCTGACGGAGTTCAGGGCGCCAATGCCGTTCTCCTCGGCGACCGCATCGCCCCACAAAGCCTGTCCATCAAAGATGGCCTGATCACGGTCTCCTACGCGGATCGCAAAGCTGGCGAAGATTTTTCGGTGCAGCCTTCGGTGGGGGTATCCAAGAACCTGCAGCTGGCCTCCGGCCGGCTGGTGGAAATCAAGTATACATCCCCCATTCTCAACCGCCCCTGGACCTGGGTTCACACCCAGATGAACGACGGCACGCTGACCGCGCCGAAGAAGGCGGATGCTTTCACCCTCACCCTGGCCGCCGACGGCACCTATTCAGGCACAACCGATTGCAACAATTATTTCGGCCAGTATCAACTGGAAGGGCAGCAGATCACCTTCGGTCCGCCTGCCTCCACCAAAATGGCCTGCCAGGACTCGCAGGAAAGCGAATATCTGGAAAAGCTGATTGAAACAAGCAGTTTCATTTTTGACAGCCAGGCAAACACCCTGGTGTTGCTGATCAAAATGGATTCAGGCTCCCTGCTGTTCAAATAGCGGCGCCTCCGCCGCCACAAAAAAGCCTCCCCGTGTGGGGAGGCTTTTTTGTTATCCCATTGTTTCCGGCACCCGCAGCAGCGAATAACACACCGGCTGGAAATGCTTCATCCAGAACACCGCCGCATCGGGATTGAAGGATTCAAAATCCACTCCGCAGCGTGCATAGCCCAACGCCATGCCGTGGCGCAGCCCTGCATCCAGCATGGCCGCGCCCGCACCCGAACCGCGGTGTTCGGGTTTCAGATAGGCGCCGGAAATATACAGCGACTGCTCCGCCGAAGCCACATCCGCGCCGCCGTAATCCCGGCCGTCAAAACGCATGAAACCCGCCAGGCGGCCCTGTTCATCCTCCGCCAGCCAGATGCTGTTGGCCGGATCGGATAAAAACGCCTCAAAAGCTGCCGCGTCTTCGCTCTGCGGCAGGGGCATTTGGATGGGTGGACGGGTGTAGTACAGCACATGCTCGGCGTCCAGCTCGGCCAGGCAGCCAGCATCCGCCAGCGTGGCCCGCCGGATGGTCAGGCGGGTGCGCGGCAACTTTGCCAGGGGCGCCAGCGGGCGCACCCCATCCACCACCAGCAGGCCAAAGCCCTGCCAAAACCACACCTCGCGCGCCGCGTCAGCCTGCGCCAGCAGGGTGATGGCATGGGTGTCGCAGCCGGCCGCCGCCCACAGGCCGGAGGCCGCCGAATAGAGCTGGCGGTACAGGCCTGCAGGCGCAACATGCGCCCATGCCGGGCAATAAGCTGCCCGCCGCGCCGTATGGCGAAACCCATTCACATGGAACCAGCCCAGGTATCCCGCCAGATGGCCGTCTTCCAGCGCGGCCAGCGCGCTGCCGTGCTCCAGCAGCCGCCGCAAAGCGGCTTCAGTCCGCGCCGGATCTTCCCAGTCAGGCGAAAAAGCCGGAACGGCCTGCCGCTGGGCAGCGGCACTGGCGGCAAACATCTGCGCTGCCGCAGGAATGAGATCAGGGGTAAAAGTGACGACTTCCACAAAACACCTTCATCAGGTCATCGCAGCGATAAAAGCCACCCCGGCCGCCAGGTCCATCAGATTTCCCAAAATATGCACGATGATGCTGATATTGAGGTTTTTCTTCTGCACGGCAAAAATCATCGGCAGCATGGCTGCCGTCCGTGTGACCATCATCCACGGGGTAAAGAAGTGATACAGGGCAAACAAAAAGCTGTGCAGCAGGGGCGCCCATTTGCCGGCATAGCCCATGCGCGGCAGCAAATAGCCGCGGAAATACAGTTCTTCCACCACCGGCCCCGCCACCGTGCTCAGCAATCCCACCAGAACATAAGTGACAACAAGAACAGACTTTGAATAGCCGCCGCTCAGACCGGCATCCAGCACGGGCCAGGCGCCGAATACGTTCTGCTGCAGAAAGACATCCACAGGCTTGAGGAAGGTAAAGATCAGTCCCGTCACCACAAAAACCGCCGGCACCCAGAGGAAATACTGCCAGACCGGGATCGGGCTGCAATAACTTAAAACGCCTTTCAGAGAAAGCCGCCCGTTCTTTTTCTTTCCTACGTATAAAAGGACTCCCAGCTCAAACGGGATCAGAGCCAGCACAATCGCCAGCATCAACGCCGCAAAGGAGGGATATCCCATCTGCTTCAAAGGTTGCATTGCCGCGAGGTAAACGAAGGTGATCAACAGGCCAGGCAGCAAATGCAGCAAAAGCGACTTCCATACAGAGTGTTGTTCAACAGGTGATGAGTCCATATTTTTTCTCTCAGAACGTCAGAATGATTTCTTGTTATACCACGGCTCTGCGATTTACAACACCCCATTCAGGTTCACCCCCACATGCGTGGGGACAACCGCTTTTGATAAAGTTTTCTTAGCTTTGTTTTCGGTTCACCCCCACATGCGTGGGGACAACGTCAGTGGAACGCGCATCGTCCAGTAATCCTCAGGTTCACCCCCACATGCGTGGGGACAACGAGCGTGCGGGCCGCATTGATGAGCTGCTCAATACTTCACCCCCACATGCGTGGGGACAACGAATTATGGGTCAATTACGGCGGGGGCAGCTAAGGTTCACCCCCACATGCGTGGGGACAACTGTCACAAAATGAGGCACATCAGCCCGTTTTACCAGGTTCACCCCCACATGCGTGGGGACAACGAAGTGGGAAGGAGCCGGAACGGGTTTTTAAGTCGGTTCACCCCCACATGCGTGGGGACAACGTGCCCGCCGGAGCCGCCAACTCAGACAGTGGAGGTTCACCCCCACATGCGTGGGGACAACTATCAATCATGTGGTGGTGAGGGCGGCTTCAACGGTTCACCCCCACATGCGTGGGGACAACCGTTTGCAAGAATGGGCCACCGAGCAAAACAGCGGTTCACCCCCACATGCGTGGGGACAACTGTGGTCATAGCAAGATCAACGCCGGCAACATACGGTTCACCCCCACATGCGTGGGGACAACTGGCGCGCATTCCGACTTTGTTCATCGAGTGTAGGTTCACCCCCACATGCGTGGGGACAACTGATTGGAACAGGCGAGCTTTCTGTTGATGAAAGGTTCACCCCCACATGCGTGGGGACAACTTCAATCATCAATCGCAGTCCGTCGATTTCACCGGTTCACCCCCACATGCGTGGGGACAACTTCAATCGCTTCTGTGAGGGCTGAAATGACATAGGTTCACCCCCACATGCGTGGGGACAACGCGTTGGATCAAATGGCGTATTGTCGTTTTTTAGGTTCACCCCCACATGCGTGGGGACAACGCGCCAGCCGCGCGCATAAACGAGGCTTCGTGCAGGTTCACCCCCACATGCGTGGGGACAACGCGCCCAAAAAAGCTTTTTCAGTTTCCGTATCCGGTTCACCCCCACATGCGTGGGGACAACTAGGCGCGCTGAAACGAAAAATGTTTTGTCCAGGTTCACCCCCACATGCGTGGGGACAACCGGTAACCATCAACAAAAATACAGGTCGTGTTAGGTTCACCCCCACATGCGTGGGGACAACGACGACTAGTTTTTTCGCCACTAATCGTTCCACCGGTTCACCCCCACATGCGTGGGGACAACTGGATGATCGCATCTCGCAAAACATCTTTTTATTAGGTTCACCCCCACATGCGTGGGGACAACTTATCGCAACGGGTGACAATTGCACGGCAATCAGGTTCACCCCCACATGCGTGGGGACAACCGAGGTTTGGCTCTGACCCGCTGCGCAGGCCGAGGTTCACCCCCACATGCGTGGGGACAACCGAGTTCCACGCCTGCCAGAACGGGGTGAGATAGGTTCACCCCCACATGCGTGGGGACAACTTCGATTTCTTCCCGTTCGATATATGGATTATCAGGTTCACCCCCACATGCGTGGGGACAACAGCCCGCTCTGTTTCGGTGTCTTTGATAGGTTCGGTTCACCCCCACATGCGTGGGGACAACTTGGAGACACGGCGGGAGGCCTTGCTCGCTTCCGGTTCACCCCCACATGCGTGGGGACAACTAAATATGATTGCCGTAATATCACCATCTAAAAGGTTCACCCCCACATGCGTGGGGACAACCGCCTGCCGCGCCGCCGATTCCGAGAAGGTTTAGGTTCACCCCCACATGCGTGGGGACAACAACCTCCCGCGCCTCATCAATGGCGGCCTGTACGGTTCACCCCCACATGCGTGGGGACAACCCATAAGGCGGGTCGGTTATCACAGCATCAACCGGTTCACCCCCACATGCGTGGGGACAACGATCTTTTCTTCATCTTCTGACAAATCGACATAGGTTCACCCCCACATGCGTGGGGACAACGATTGCATGGCGAAGAAGATACGCATGGTTGGTCAGGTTCACCCCCACATGCGTGGGGACAACACGTGCTTTTGAATCGTGGATGCGCCGCTGTGCGGTTCACCCCCACATGCGTGGGGACAACGCCCGCGCTTACTCGCAAGTTTAGCGTGCCGTAGGTTCACCCCCACATGCGTGGGGACAACGTAAAGCGCCGTAATGACCGCCGGCTGCCCGAAGGTTCACCCCCACATGCGTGGGGACAACCCTCTTTCATGGTCAGCGATTTGATCGCCTCGCGGTTCACCCCCGCATGCGTGGGGACAACTGGCATGCGGTTGGACGATCGCTCATGGAGGGAGGTTCACCCCCACATGCGTGGGGACAACCAAAAAAGAGAAAATAAAACAGGTTGCCGCATTAGGTTCACCCCCACATGCGTGGGGACAACTAATCCACTATAACGGCTCCAGTATCTCCTCCGGTTCACCCCCACATGCGTGGGGACAACTTTGGCTGTTTAGCTCTTCTCCAGCCAGGATCAGGTTCACCCCCACATGCGTGGGGACAACGGAGCCAGTATCTCCTCAGTATAGAAGAGGACAGGTTCACCCCCACATGCGTGGGGACAACCGCTTATTTGGCAGATCCTCTCCTCTTGTTATCGGTTCACCCCCACATGCGTGGGGACAACCACGAAAAAGCAGATTATGTTTTAGGCTCACCAGGTTCACCCCCACATGCGTGGGGACAACGGATGATCCAATCCAGCAGGGCTGGCACAGCAGGTTCACCCCCACATGCGTGGGGACAACCGCCTTCCGAGGTGGTGGCCGTTCTGGTGCTAAGGTTCACCCCCACATGCGTGGGGACAACTAACGCCTTCCATTAGCGCGTCAGGAAAGCGAAAGGTTCACCCCCACATGCGTGGGGACAACGATAGCAAAGGGTATTAAAAAATTATGGAACCAGGTTCACCCCCACATGCGTGGGGACAACTTTACCCCTTGTAGTTAAAGAAAATGCAGCCACAGGTTCACCCCCACATGCGTGGGGACAACTGACGAATGCGCCGCACTGTGGACAGACAATCAGGTTCACCCCCACATGCGTGGGGACAACTGCATCTCACGTAATCGGCATCTCCTCGTTTAAGGTTCACCCCCACATGCGTGGGGACAACTCCTGGGTGGCTTGATCGGCCACCTTTTTTTTAGGTTCACCCCCACATGCGTGGGGACAACACCTGCAATGTTTGAAAATTTATCTTTTTCCATAGGTTCACCCCCACATGCGTGGGGACAACTCTCCATGCAAACAGAGCTTCAGGCTTTCAGGCGGTTCACCCCCACATGCGTGGGGACAACGCGGCGTGGCCTTTGAGGATGTACGCAATTCGAGGTTCACCCCCACATGCGTGGGGACAACGAACTCACGGTTAATTCTTCGGTGCCGGTATTTGGTTCACCCCCACATGCGTGGGGACAACGTGAAAAAGGGGCAATCCCCGCGGCTATGAAAAAGGTTCACCCCCACATGCGTGGGGACAACGATTTGCGTCCGGGGGGTAGGTATGGTCAGGTCGGTTCACCCCCACATGCGTGGGGACAACTTACAAATTTTATACTCGGGGTAAATCGGCTCAGGTTCACCCCCACATGCGTGGGGACAACCGCCTTTTCAGAAAACGATGAAGATGAAGACGAGGTTCACCCCCACATGCGTGGGGACAACGGTCTCTGAGGTCACACGGCAAGACACAAAAGTAGGTTCACCCCCACATGCGTGGGGACAACTCTGACCTCAAAGTGTAAATGCGGTCCCGTGCTAGGTTCACCCCCACATGCGTGGGGACAACGGTTCTTATCGTTCTGCCGTAAGCCGGGCCTATTGGTTCACCCCCACATGCGTGGGGACAACCGTGTACGTTTCTCAACCCGGGATACGGTTGTAGGTTCACCCCCACATGCGTGGGGACAACGGTTGGCTGAAGGTGGTCAGCAAGAAACTGGAAAGGTTCACCCCCACATGCGTGGGGACAACGAAAGGCGGCGTAAGCTTGTCAATGCCCCGCCACGGTTCACCCCCACATGCGTGGGGACAACTGCCCGCTTTGGCTGATAAACTCGGCCCTGAAAGGTTCACCCCCACATGCGTGGGGACAACCTTTCGTCATCAATCCAGATCATGGGCATAGTAGGTTCACCCCCACATGCGTGGGGACAACTGTGGTTCTGTTGAAAAACAGGGTTAATGATTAGGTTCACCCCCACATGCGTGGGGACAACCAACAGGGTGGGCAAGTCAAGCTGGCATGATCCGGTTCACCCCCACATGCGTGGGGACAACTTACGTAATCAATGCCTGGCAGCTGATGTCCCAGGTTCACCCCCACATGCGTGGGGACAACATTGTCCGCGCTTAACGTCCAAAACATAAAACAGGTTCACCCCCACATGCGTGGGGACAACATGTCGCCCTTGATGCCACCCTTTAGCGGTGTCCGGTTCACCCCCACATGCGTGGGGACAACTATTTCCAAAAAAGTTAATCAGTTTATTTTTTAGGTTCACCCCCACATGCGTGGGGACAACGTTTTAGCCGGGAGGTGAAACCATGCCCGAAGAGGTTCACCCCCACATGCGTGGGGACAACGGGGGTTATCTTTCCGTTACCGGCAAAATCAAGGTTCACCCCCACATGCGTGGGGACAACATATGCGCGAGCCTGTTAGCCTCCAGTTGGGCCAGGTTCACCCCCACATGCGTGGGGACAACAAGCCCTTATGAACGGCGCCTATATTATCAAAAGGTTCACCCCCACATGCGTGGGGACAACGGACGCGCTGCGGCCTGAGTACAGGGTGCAGAAGGTTCACCCCCACATGCGTGGGGACAACCGCGGTCATCCCGGCTTTACCGCCGGTTGACACGGTTCACCCCCACATGCGTGGGGACAACTGCTGATGGCAATCAGCCTCTTCCTGAAATTTCAGGTTCACCCCCACATGCGTGGGGACAACGATCCAATCACAAATTCTTCACCTTCCCAATCCGGTTCACCCCCACATGCGTGGGGACAACAATTGTTGTCCAAACTGTGATTGTCCAGGTAACGGTTCACCCCCACATGCGTGGGGACAACAAGACTTGACCCAGGCGGCCCCTTACAGCGCCCGGTTCACCCCCACATGCGTGGGGACAACGATAAAGCCAGCCCATTCAGCCAGGCTGCCACCCGGTTCACCCCCACATGCGTGGGGACAACAGTTGCAGACGCACTCAGTCCACTGGTTGCGCCAGGTTCACCCCCACATGCGTGGGGACAACTTACGGCGATAACCTGCCCATTCTCCAGCAGCAGGTTCACCCCCACATGCGTGGGGACAACGGCAACAGGCTCTTGCCGGGCAGGGCAAATTGAGGTTCACCCCCACATGCGTGGGGACAACTGATCCATACGCCCCGGTGCGGGCCTGTGTCCGGTTCACCCCCACATGCGTGGGGACAACAAGATTTCCGAGGTAAAACAATTCAGGCCTACAGGTTCACCCCCACATGCGTGGGGACAACTAATACTTGTGAGGTGTGGACTGAGCCTTTCACAGGTTCACCCCCACATGCGTGGGGACAACTGGACCTGATTGACGGCACAACCATCCGCCCCAGGTTCACCCCCACATGCGTGGGGACAACGGGTTGAAGAGGAATTCGAGATCATCACGGAAAGGTTCACCCCCACATGCGTGGGGACAACTGCGAGCGCAGACGCATTCCGCGCTCATCTCAGGTTCACCCCCACATGCGTGGGGACAACCGGTTACGGATTGCATATCAGGGTGGAGCACACAGGTTCACCCCCACATGCGTGGGGACAACTGCTTCCACCTCGATTTTCAGGTTGCGCCTGAAGGTTCACCCCCACATGCGTGGGGACAACACCGCAAACGCCGTATGAGTACATGGTGAAAACGGTTCACCCCCACATGCGTGGGGACAACGCCACGATGCAACAGAAAGCAGGGCCGCTTTTAGGTTCACCCCCACATGCGTGGGGACAACTGAAGCCGTATCCCCTACGACCGCCGGCGGCTGAGGTTCACCCCCACATGCGTGGGGACAACTGGCATGGGGCGAGGTGCAAACAATCGGCTTCCGGGTTCACCCCCACATGCGTGGGGACAACCCAGCAAAAACCCGCAGCTACAGCGGGCTTTTAGGTTCACCCCCACATGCGTGGGGACAACGGGCTGCCGCCTGATTGAACCTCCTCATGAGCGAGGTTCACCCCCACATGCGTGGGGACAACGGCGGCCACCCACTTCAAAGAGGTCGGGCATTTCAGGTTCACCCCCACATGCGTGGGGACAACTGAGGGGGTTGCCTTGCACGATTTCAGGGTAGAGGTTCACCCCCACATGCGTGGGGACAACAGCATGTGAAGCGCAACGATGCCGCCGCTTTTCGGTTCACCCCCACATGCGTGGGGACAACTCAAGCAGGCGTGCATTTTGCAGACGGTGAGACGGTTCACCCCCACATGCGTGGGGACAACGATTTGCTTGATAAGTTCGCGCTGTACTTCGTTAGGTTCACCCCCACATGCGTGGGGACAACTACCTGCCATGCTGTACCTCCTAAACGGTTACTCGGTTCACCCCCACATGCGTGGGGACAACGGTGTATGTATAATCACCAGTGGCCACGCCAGTAGGTTCACCCCCACATGCGTGGGGACAACGGCGAAACCATGAGCATCTGCCGCATCGGTGTCCGGTTCACCCCCACATGCGTGGGGACAACCGTTGTACACGGCCTCGCCTGCCTGGGCAAGCAGGTTCACCCCCACATGCGTGGGGACAACTATAATAAATTAATCTCGCATCAAAAGGATATAGGTTCACCCCCACATGCGTGGGGACAACGGATGTGCATCAAGTTTCGTCATTGGTTTCTCCGGTTCACCCCCACATGCGTGGGGACAACGTGTGCTTCCACACATCGGACAGCGTGCTAAAAGGTTCACCCCCACATGCGTGGGGACAACGGTGCGCGTGGTCATCTGTCAAGCCAAACATATGGGTTCACCCCCACATGCGTGGGGACAACTATCCCATGCCGCTTCCGCGTTGTCTGCGATAAACGGTTCACCCCCACATGCGTGGGGACAACGGGTGGTTGTTTGATTGGTTTGTGGCCGGCGCTAGGTTCACCCCCACATGCGTGGGGACAACCGGCGGCGTCAAACTGGACATCCGCCGTTTGTCGGTTCACCCCCACATGCGTGGGGACAACTAAGTTGCTGTATACGCTGCTTTTCCAGTCATAGGTTCACCCCCACATGCGTGGGGACAACCAAAACAGATAACCGCTGATGACCGTCATATACGGTTCACCCCCACATGCGTGGGGACAACCTAAATCCCGCGCTAAAATCATGTCAACAAGTAGGTTCACCCCCACATGCGTGGGGACAACGCTTTTCTTTGCCATTTTTTCATATCCTCAGCCAGGTTCACCCCCACATGCGTGGGGACAACGGCTACAAAATAGCATTCTTCTGGTGAAAACGAGGTTCACCCCCACATGCGTGGGGACAACGTCAGGGTCGCCGTCGCCGGTTCCGGTCACGAAGGTTCACCCCCACATGCGTGGGGACAACCGCCAGCCGCCATTTCTCGTTATTATCACGCGCGGTTCACCCCCACATGCGTGGGGACAACGAGGTTTGTTTTGTCCGTTCCAGAACCATCCCCGGTTCACCCCCACATGCGTGGGGACAACCTATCTCGTCATCGTCTGGCAGTTCCTTGATGCGGTTCACCCCCACATGCGTGGGGACAACTGTTAGACCTTTCTACACAAGGGCGCTCAAAGTAGGTTCACCCCCACATGCGTGGGGACAACGCCACCAGCAAAGAAGCTCAAGGTTTGGTGACAGGTTCACCCCCACATGCGTGGGGACAACTGATCCTGACATGAGCGCTCTAGCTAACGCTTAGGTTCACCCCCACATGCGTGGGGACAACCCGTGTTTGCGGGTGCGGATGTGTCGGGTGTGAGGTTCACCCCCACATGCGTGGGGACAACTGCAAGATTTTTTATGTGGTTGTCACACGCATAGGTTCACCCCCACATGCGTGGGGACAACTGATGATTGCCGGTTCATCGACAGAAATTGTACGGTTCACCCCCACATGCGTGGGGACAACGGTTGCCACGATTTCAGGCAGGCCGCCCTGCGAGGTTCACCCCCACATGCGTGGGGACAACGATGCCGCGATTTGTCGCATGGGGTTCCACCCGGTTCACCCCCACATGCGTGGGGACAACGCCACGATGCAACAGAAAGCAGGGCTGTTTTTAGGTTCACCCCCACATGCGTGGGGACAACTAGACACCACGCACACGGAAGAGGACAGCGCCAGGTTCACCCCCACATGCGTGGGGACAACATCGAGCGGGGCGCTGTCCTCGACAACGATGGAGGTTCACCCCCACATGCGTGGGGACAACTCAAAGCGGGTCAGGCGGTCGCCCATGTCCTCTAGGTTCACCCCCACATGCGTGGGGACAACTGGTCAGTCTGGTCAGTTCCACCGGTTGCGCTCGGTTCACCCCCACATGCGTGGGGACAACAGGCTCACAGACCATAATTTCAACGCCATCATCGGTTCACCCCCACATGCGTGGGGACAACAGACCGTCATGCCTGAAATCCTGCTCAAAGTGAGGTTCACCCCCACATGCGTGGGGACAACAACGAAAGCAGCTCCGCAACGGTCACAGGGTCAGGTTCACCCCCACATGCGTGGGGACAACGCGGCAAAACAAACCTGAAGCGCACCGCGGTTCGGTTCACCCCCACATGCGTGGGGACAACCCTGTGTATCAGGAGAGAGCGAACGGGTCGGACGGTTCACCCCCACATGCGTGGGGACAACAGCATGGCGGGCTTTCACCTGTGGGCTTACGACGGTTCACCCCCACATGCGTGGGGACAACGGGCGATCCAGGGCCGCGCCATCATGGGGGCGCGGTTCACCCCCACATGCGTGGGGACAACCACCACAAGCGGCTCTGATTACGTTCTGTCATCGGTTCACCCCCACATGCGTGGGGACAACGGGTATCCCGGTGCTTTTTGCTGGAGGCGTGAGGTTCACCCCCACATGCGTGGGGACAACACCATCACGGCAGGGGCGGACGGGCAGGTACTCCGGTTCACCCCCACATGCGTGGGGACAACTTGGTTGCGCGTGGAGTTTTTCGTTCCATACCAGGTTCACCCCCACATGCGTGGGGACAACGAATGCCTTGAGGTTGCGGCGGATGGCAGGCGTGCGGTTCACCCCCACATGCGTGGGGACAACGAGAAATGAACTGGCAGAATGTCACGGTGAAACGGTTCACCCCCACATGCGTGGGGACAACGGACGCAAAACCATCACCCGCTGGCCATTGGGACGGTTCACCCCCACATGCGTGGGGACAACGGTCCAAAAGGGTATCCCTTTCCTGCTCCAACACGGTTCACCCCCACATGCGTGGGGACAACTGCCGGCCACTTCTCAACCGTGAAGCCGCCATAGGTTCACCCCCACATGCGTGGGGACAACGGTTGCGCCTCGCTTTCACAACGAAGCGGCCAATCGGTTCACCCCCACATGCGTGGGGACAACGCTTGATCGCCGGTGGGATAGACGAGAAGCCAAAGGTTCACCCCCACATGCGTGGGGACAACATGGCTTTCGCTGAAAACTGGGGTATGCGTATCGGTTCACCCCCACATGCGTGGGGACAACTGAGCCGGTGCGCCAACGAAGGCACGGGTTTGAGGTTCACCCCCACATGCGTGGGGACAACTGAGGTCGATGTTTAGCTGTTTGAGCCATAACAGGTTCACCCCCACATGCGTGGGGACAACCGTGGGTGGAAGGAACCGCCGCAGACGGTGGCAGGTTCACCCCCACATGCGTGGGGACAACGTCACGGGCGGCTTACAGGCGGGCGAGCTTACGGGTTCACCCCCACATGCGTGGGGACAACGCGTATTCAGAAAGATTGTAATGGCTATCTGAAGGTTCACCCCCACATGCGTGGGGACAACGGATTGGCCTCAGTCTCAAAGCCAACTATGTTAGGTTCACCCCCACATGCGTGGGGACAACGTTTTTAGGATCGCGCCCAGACCTTTTGCCTCAGGTTCACCCCCACATGCGTGGGGACAACTGCTGATTTATGACAACACTCTGAGCGTGTGGAGGTTCACCCCCACATGCGTGGGGACAACTATCGTCAGGTGTACCCAGGTCATCCAGCTTTAGGTTCACCCCCACATGCGTGGGGACAACTCGACCACGGCGCAACGGGCGAGGCACTCTACCGGTTCACCCCCACATGCGTGGGGACAACTAAACGCGCGTTTCACAAGGTGGGGAGATGTGCGGTTCACCCCCACATGCGTGGGGACAACACTATATCTGCCGGTTTTTTCAGCCCCCATTCCCCCACCGGTGGGGGGGGTAATGGGGGCCAGCCTCGCTCTGCCGTTAATTATACCTTCATTCTGGCCGGCCGGCGCGGCTTCTTTTCAACCGCGCCGCTTTAGGATTTTCACCGGGAATTTTAATCAGCTGCAAACCCTCGTTCAGTTCAAGCAGCCGGCTGGTATCACCAGCCATACGCAGGGCAAAATGCTGCTCGGTGTTGGTGCTCCAAAGCTGCACCACCCCGCCATCCTGGCAGCGCGCCAGGCATTTTTCCCACAATTTATCGCGCACCCGCGCCGAAAGATGCCCCACAAAAACCCCCGTGCGCGGTTCAATCATCCAGCGGGTCAATTCTCCGCGCAGTGAAACCGGAATGTTTTCAAGAATGATCACCACCATTCTGCCCCCCTTTCAGTTAAGCTCTTCCCACAGTTCAGAGGCCGGGTCTTCTCCCTGCATGCTTTCTGAGGGAACGCTGATTTCAAGAATCTGGTCAATATCGGGCAAAATGCGCTGCAGCAATTTGCCCTCCCTGAAGCGCTCGCGGCACAGCGCGCGGGTACGGCTTTCGGCGCCTTTTTCGCCCGCGGCAAAAGCTTCAAACGCCGCCGGAATGGTGAATTCAGCCTTGTAAAGGTCGGCAATATCATATACAAAGGAAAGCTGGCGGCCGGTGTGGATGAAGCCCAGGGCAGGCGAATAACCGCCCGAAATGATGGCCGCATGGCAGATGCCGTTGAGAAGGGCATTGGCAGCTGAAAGGGCCCGGTTCAGCGGGTCGGCGTCGTTCCAATCGCCGCGGTTATACTGGCGGCCGCTCCAGCGCACGCCGAATTTGTGCGCCGTTTCTGCATAGGCCGCCTTGACACGCGCGCCTTCCAGCCCCCGCAGCTGAATCAGGCTGCAGCCTTCGGGCACACCCTCAGGAAAACGGCGCAGATACATGCGCCGCACCACCTTTTCATGGGTTTCTGGATGGCACAGCAGTTCAGCCTGGCGCAGCAGATGATAGGCTTTGCGGGTTTCGCCGAGTCCCTGAGCATAGCAGTGCGTGACGCCTTCGCCTGCCCACAGCACCGTGCAGCCGTTTTCGGCCAGCACCTTGATAGCTGCGTGCGAAATGCTGGTGCCAGGCCCCAGCATCAGCACACTGAGCGCCGCCACCGGCACCAGCACCCGGCCATCCTGACGGATGTATTCGATGGCGCTGTCTTTGCGGTCAATAATGGCGTGTTCCACATAGCAGTAAGAAAGGCTGTCGCGCAGCAGCGGCAATTCGTAAAGTTCTGAAGACATTTTTTCACCCCTTATTTAATTGAACGCACCGGCGCAGGCGCGAAAAACACCCGCGCCGGTTTGAAATTGATTTATGCGCCGGGCGCCAGCGAAAGCAGGCCAAACCCCAGCCCTTTGCCGCTGCCAATGCCATCCAGCCAGGCCCGCAGGAAGGCCTGCGCGTCCGTCACCTGCAGCCGGCCGTCAAAACGCGCCCCAACCTGGCGCAGGCGGTGCTTTTGCCCGCTGCCGGTCACCTTCCAGCCGTCTGGCTGGACCGTTTTGCTAATCGTGACCTCCAGAACCTTGAAGCCGTGCAATTCACCTTTGCGCTGAAGCCAGGCCTGCTGATCGTGCTCACGAAACAGGCCCACCCGCGGGCCGTCTTCCTTGCCATCGGCGCGCAGGCGTTTGGTGGGGTTGGCCAGCAGCCTGAAGCGGAACACCTGCCCTTCAGCGGGGCTGAAAGCGATTTCTTTGACTTCAGCCGCAAGCTGCAAATAGCCTTTTTCAAGCAGGTGATCCCAGCGGGGGGAGGTATGAGATTGCACCAGCACCCGGGCCACCGGCGCCTGACGCTGCAATTCAACCCTGAACAGCACGCGTTCATCTTGCGGCAGGTTCTGCGGAAAGCCGCTCATCACCGTGCGGTGCATCTGGTAAGGGTTGGAAAGGTCTGCCAGCACCAGCCTGTTGCCCGGGTTTAAGATGAGTTGTGAAAGGTACATCAGATCACCTCCATGGCCAGGGCTGATGGGGCAGGCACCAGCCGTGTGCTGACGCGCCGGCTGGAAAAACGGCGCGCCGCAAACGAGATGGGGACATCCTGGCGCACCTGCATACCGTCGTCCATTTCCAGCACCACCCGCACCCCGGCAGGATCAGCTGCGGCATGGCGCCGTGTGATCCATCCATAACGGCACAGCGCATCTTCAAGGCCCAGCCCGGCTTGCAGACCGTCTGGCAGCCAGACCGGGGCCGCCGGGGTGAAGGCTTTGCGCCCCAGGTAAATGGCCCAGACGGGATGGCGCAGCGCCTCCTGCAGCAGCTGGAGCAGGGCAAAATCACCCTGCAGCCCCACCAGGAAGGCGGCATCAGCCAGGTAATAGCGGTTGGTCACAATGCTATCGCGGGTTCCCTTGCCGTCTGAGTCAAGCACATTTTGGGCAATGTGGTAGTCGCTGCGCAGAGTCCCCTCACGGTCCACCCGCACCCCCATGCGCAGGGCAGCCAGATCCGCCACATCAGCCTCCCGCGGCCGCCCCAGGGCGGCGCAAAGCAGGCCAATGACCCCGCTTTTGGAAGGCTCTTTGCCGCTGTCGCGAATGGTATAGTGGCTCTGCACTCCCCATGATTGCTGGGGAGCAATCAGGCGTAAAAGCAGTGTATCCATGGCATCACCCTTGTGAAACCAGATTCAAAGTCTCCTTGATCCAGTCTTCCAGAGAGGCCACACAGGCAGGCTTCAGGGCCGTCAGCGGCGCATCGTCATCGAGAACCGCCACCACCGGCTGCGCATCGCCGCCGTAGAAACTGGTCAGGCGGCCCCAATAGGCATCCAGGGCTTTCACGGATGAATGGACCAGACCCTGCCCGTTGGGGGAAACCGGTTTTTCGAAGGCGTTGGCCAGCGACCAGGCGCTGCCATCGCGGCGCACCACGGTCATCAGGAAAGAGGGCGGGTTTTGAGCCGCACTGCTGTTCTGTTTGCCGGTGGGCACGGCTTTCACGCTGGCGCGCAAAAAGGCCTCCACCGTGCGAACCGCCAGAGCGGTATCGCCCTTCAGGCTGGTCAAAAGCTGATCAAAATCAATGCAGGCATAGCGGTAGAAACAGGCTGAATTGAACCCGCCCAGGCCCATCATGCCGGCACCGGTTTCGGGGTTTTCCTGTTTTTGCTGCAAATCATCCACGGCAGTGAAGAAATCCATATCCATGTTCACGGCGTGGGTAGAAATGGCGTGGGCCACCTGGCAGGCGGCGTCAATATTGGTTTCGGGGCGGTCGGCCAGCATACGCCCAAAGAGGGCGATATCCGGCGCACCGGGGCGGTTTTTGGTGGTTTTGGCCATCTCTTCGGCAAAAGCCTTGATTTCGGCCGCTGCTTCATGTTCGCGCAGGAAATCAAAGGCGCTCTGGAATTCCGCCTCGCTCAGAAAAATCAGGGTCAGCGTTTTATTCTTATCCATCTTTCCTGCTTTGCTGCTGTACCACTTGGCGAATTCTTCAGCCCGCGCGGCCGCTTCGGCCTCGCCCAGTCCGCCGGCCGTCAGGCGCCGGACCAGCTCGGCTTTCATCATGTTGGAACGGTGGCTGAGCGGCACGCCGGTGGTGGCGGCAAAAACCGGGTGATGGCGCACAGCGCGTTTAAAGCACTGCGATGAAATGCGCGCGCGGCGCACGCCGCCAAATTCACAGTCCTTGGGGGTGTTGGTGTCATCGCGGTTCAAGTTGGAAGGGGCGAAATTCTGGATGATATGCAGTTCAATAAACATGGTATTTTCTCCTATTGGTTTTCTTCAGGGAAGGTTTCTTCGGTCTGGCCAGGCTGGCCAGCAGTTGAGGTATCTATGGGGCGTTCGTAGCTCCAAAAACTGTTGGCCCAGGCGCGCTGGGTGAGCTTTTTGGGGTGATCCCAAAGCAGCAGGTCAGAAAACAACTGACGCCAGTTCACGGGAATTTCCTGCTGTTTTAACATCATCACCGCACGGCGCAGGGGTTTGTCGAGATCATCGCGGCGGGTGTTCAACAGAGCCGTGAAGCGCCGCTCGGCGGCGTCAGAGTCGTTGCGCTGGCCGGCCGCCTGTTTCAGATGAGCGCCCAAATTGCCCTGCTGGTTTTCTGAAGGGTGCAGAGCAAACAACGCTGCCGTCAGGTAATAGATGGGCTCGCAGCCGGCTGCGCGGTCTTCATCAGGCAGGCGGGGAGACACAAACCGGCAAAGGTTGAGATCATCAGCCGGGTTGCCCGAAAGCCCGCGCCGCAAAACCGCCAGCGCGCCGCGGTCATCAGCCCTGGCCAGGCTGGTCAGGTAACTGATAAACGCATTTTGTTCGTTAGAGAGTAAAGCCATTCTAATCCTCCACGGGTTTTTCACCCAGCACTTTTTTGAGGCTGTAATTGAGCCGGCCCCGGGTGTAAGCCGCCGCTTTTAAAGCTTTGAGATCATCACCCAGGTTCTCTACAGTCTGGTTATAAGCGCCTCTAAAGGCACGTTCCAAGGCCTCGTTCCAGTTATCCTCAGCTCCGCGGGAATCATCCGGAAGGCGGTGCAGAAAACTGTAGAAAGGCACTTCAAGGTTGTTCCAAAAGAGACCCTCTGCATTCCAGTGCGCCATCAACTTGGATACATCGTCATCTTTTTTGGCAGCGCTTTTTTGAATTGTTTCCTGATTTGCATCTAATGCGACAATCCAGGCAGCCAATTCTCTGATCACGAAACGCAAAGAGTCGCCCAGGTCCCTGGCATGCTTTAAAGCCGTATCCAGTTTTTCGATCAACAGTTCGTCTTTTAGCAAAGCCGGGGCAATTTCAAAACCTTCGCGGCGGTAAAAATAGACCTTCTGTTTGCCGGGTTCGGTGCACATGCCGTAGGCGGCCAACTGCATTCTGCCGCCAGATGGGAGAATGCCCTCATTGACCAGCTCGCCCACCCAGCGAATGGCGCGAGGAATTTCACGGTTCTGTCCGCGTAAATCGAGCAGGGCATTGCTGTCGCGCCAGAGGGCGCGGCCTTCACTGAAGCGCAGGACCTTATAGATTTCCTCGCCAGCCTTTTTACCCGGATCAATGCGGTAATGGTGCATCGGGTTATGCAGGGCGGCATCGAGCAGCAACCCGGGGGCGGTGGTGATGCGGGTGACCCGCACCTGACCATTGTGTTCTTCAGGGATCAGCCTGAGGCGGCGGTTGGGCCAGGTCAGGTAATCGAGGTATCCCAGCGGAATGGTGCGGTCCGGCTTATAAGGATCACCCTCTGCTTCCCAAAAAGCGCGGTCGCCAGTTTGAGCATTCCAGGGGAAGGGTTCCGCCCGGTTATAGCGCACCAGGTTGTACATGAGGGTTTCAAAGAGGTTTTTCCCCTCCACAAAGAACACCACTGCCCGGCTGCAGGGCGCATCGGTATACACCAGCTTGAGCTGAGGATGGCAGAGGCCGGCCAGGGCGAAAGCCTGGGTGGTCACCAGCAGCAGGGCGGCCTCCGCGGGGGTCAGGCTGAAGGGGGTGGCATCCATCACGTGGTCAAACAGGGTGAAGGTGTCGCCGCCGCCAACGGCCTGAAGCAGCGCCTGAGCGGGTTTTTCTTCCACCAGTGGGTGGCGCTGCTGGAAAAACGGGTGCGTTTCATCGAACAGATCAAAGCGATCCTGCCAGCGGGTGAAATAAGCCTCCAGCGCAGCCGGGTTGAAGCAGCCAGCATTCCAGATTTTTTCCCAATCTGGGGTGTCGGCCGGGCCGAAGTTGCGGTGCAGCACCGCCAGCAGCAGGCGTAAAACTGCCGCGCTGGCATGGGGCAGGCTGGCGCTCAGGGTGCGGTAGGCTGGGGCATTCACCAGTGCTTCGCGCAAAGAGATAAGCCGGGCGGCGCCGCCATGATCCACTACCGGGATCCAGGGTTCAGCCAGCAAATTGAACGAATATTGTTTTGACAAATTTCCTCCTTTCGTCAAATCTGATTTGATGACGATGTTGAACGGCTTGCAAAGATGGTTGCTCTTTATTTAACCCTCCTTTTTTAAATATATAATTACCGTATTTATAATACTTTCGTTTTTTGATTTTGTCAACAGGCAATTTTGCCATTTTTTGTACCACGTGGCTGAAATGATAAAACCCGCCATTGTGACGGGTTTTATCCCCATTCTGGTGGGGATGTTTTGCCGGTTTGGGCAAAATACATAATAACCGTGGGGCCACCCCCACAGGGACATGGGACCTCTCCTTCGATTATACACAAATTTAAAGGGTTGCGCTGTGTTCATTCTGTTTTTATGTGAATGCCGGTTTTTTCATCCAGAACCAGGGTCAGGCCGCTGCCCAGAGCGCATTCGACATCCTCGAACACCACCGGAAAGGCCTCTCGCAGAGATGGCTGCGTTTTCCAGGCGGCATGCGGCGGC
This sequence comes from uncultured Anaerolineales bacterium, assembly GCA_964566325.1. Classification (GTDB taxonomy): domain Bacteria; phylum Chloroflexota; class Anaerolineae; order CG2-30-64-16; family CG2-30-64-16; genus JALOOB01. Next base: position 9,086 of record CAZMIS010000002.1, on the reverse strand, counting down.
TGCTGGGCAAAATGCTGCACCACATCGCGCTTGCTGATTTTCACCATTGAAGCATGCAGGTGGCTTAATGCCTGCGGCTCAGGCGGCGCCTCCACATCCAGCTCAAACCCTTCATCCAGCAAAACCGTGCGCCCTTCACGGCGCACCAGGCACACCAGTTGCACCGTGGGCAGCACAGAACCGCGGGTCAGCCCGGCCATATCATCCGCATCGCTATCTCTGGCGGGCAAGGCATTTTTCCCAAACGCATTCGCGCAATCCACATCGCCAATCAGGCGGTTTTGCGCGGCTGAAGATAATCGCCCCGATTTGTTTGCCATTTGTGTGTGCCGTTCTGAAATAGCCGCCATCTGGGCAGGCGTGCAGCCGGGCAGAGGGGCTTCAGAATAGACCAGATTAATCAATTCATCAGACATTTCAGGCAAGGACAGAAAATTCCGGTTTAAGAGGGCGAAATAGGTGCGGTTTAAAAACACCGGATCATAAACATATTGATCCTTTTCAAAATCCGGCAGGGTCTGCCCTTCCTGAAGGCCAGGCTGGCACACCAGGCAGCACGGCTCCTGCAGGGCGGCCGGCCTGAGCGGCGGAAATTCTTGATGAGCATGGCGGTGCAGACGGCCCATGCGCTGAATCAGCAAATCCACCGGCGCCAGGTCGGTGATGAGCAAATCAAAATCCAGGTCCAGGCTCTGCTCGATGATCTGGGTGGCCACCACAATACCGCGCCGAGGGGCAGCAGGGGCTTGAGTCAATTTGCCAAAGCGGCTGAGAATCTCTTCTTCCCGCGCTTTGCGCCAGCAGAATGGCAGGCGGGCGTGCAAGCAGAAAAGGTCCTCCGGCGCAACCAGGTTTTCTTTTTGAATGGCCTGATACACCTCCTGAGCGCGGTCCACTGTATTGCATACCACCGCAGCGCAGCCCCCATCCGCCAAAAGCTGGCGCAGCGTGTTCAGCCAATCCTTTGCATCACGCGGCGCCGGTTTCAAATAAATGGCGCGGTTATCAAATTTACCCAGGAACACGGAGGACATTTTTTGACCGTCATTCAGGCTCAACCGCGGGTAAGCTGTTGCGATTGTTCCATCAACGGCACTAACCTGATAAGCCTTAAGCAGCTGCTGCCGCGTGCTTTCAGGCAGGGTGGCAGAAAGAATGACCACCGAAGTGCCAATTGCCCGCAGCCAGGCCAGCAGCTGGCAGAATATTTCAACCATATACACATCATAGGCATGCACTTCGTCAAAAATAACCACCTTGCGGTGCAGGCCAAAAAGGCGGAGGACCTGATGTTTAATGCACAGCACACTGAGAAAGGCCTGATCCACGGTGCCCACGCCAAAAGATGCCAGCAGGCTGCGCTTGCGCGGTAAAAACCAATCCATGGCGGCCACATTCCCGGCATTTTCAGGTTGATCCTGGTCTTCATCTTTGATTCCATTGAAGCGCAGGTTCTGAAAATCTTTATTCAGCCATGCATTACCATGAACCAACTGCAAATTAATCCAATCCTGATTGCTGTACCGTTTCTGCAGGAAATGCTTCACCCGTTCAAACATCTGGTTGCTGGTGGCCTGGGTGGGCATGGCAATATAACAGCCGCGCAATTTTTGCTGCTGAATCGCCCGGTCGGCCACCAGCAGGGCCGTTTCCGTTTTTCCACAGCCAGTTGGGGCTTCAATGATCATCAAAAATGGATTTTGCAGCCCGTCAGCCGCCTGAACGGCCAGGTTTTGCAGCGGCAAGGGCGGGTAGGGGAACAGCTCTGAAAAACCCGGATGGCGGTCATCGGGCTGCCAGCCGATCCAGCCGGTTTTTTGAAGCGCTTCCACAGCGCGCCGCTGTGACTCCTCCCGATAGCCAGCCAGGCTCAAAGTTGGCTCATGATACTTGAAGAGGTCATCCTGCGAGGAAATCCAATCAGCGGTGATAAAGAATCCGGTGAGCAAATTGAAGAACGCATTGCGATCTGTGCGGGACATTTCCAATTGAGGCAGAGTTGGCGGCCGCAACAGATCAACCAGGTGGTTAAAAAGATCGCGGCGGGCGGCAGTCCATTTTTCTCCGCCTAAATTTCCCAGAGAATTGACTCTTTGCTCATCTTCCTCAACATGGAAGCAGCCGTGATGCCCGCCAATGGCAAAGCGGAATTGATGAAGAATCCTCCATGGCTGAACCCCCAGATCGTCTTTCAAATCCTTCAAAATCCACTGGCTTAACAGGCTGTGATGGCGGGTATCGCCTTTGGAGAGCGGAGGAAAATCAAAGCCGGCTTTAACCAGCTTATCCTGCGTGGGCGCGTGTTTGTTCTGAAAGGCCGGGGTGGCCTTACCCAGGTCATGCAAACAGGTCCAGAAAGCCAGAAACCGACCGCATTCCACTTCGGGCAGCTGCAGCCAGCGGCAAAACTGCTGCCGCGCGCCCGGTGTCAGCGCCTGCTCCCAGAGCAGGCCGGCCACGGCAGCGCTGTCAATTAAGTGGTAAGCCAGGGGATGCCCATCAACAGCATCTCCCCACTTTCCAATGAAGATCATCCAATCGGGTTGTTGCGCGTTCATTTTTCTCGGTTCACCCTCACGTGCGTGGGGAGAAGTTTCACTTTGTGTTATACCTTCAGGATGCGACGGGAGCGAGGCCTCAATTTGAATCAGGCGTTCAGCTTTTGTTTCGGAGGGTTTCATGTTTTTATCTCCTTTGGGATGTGCTCAATCATTCAGCGTAAGTTCACCAGGGCGGTTCACCCCCACATGCGTGGAGACAATTTATCGCGTGCCAGGTCTGCTAACGCCCTTGTGCAGTCCACCCTGCGTGTGTGAGGACAATCCCATATCTGCTGCAGTGCGATTTCAAGTCGCCAAAAAAAATGATTCCTTCATGTTGAATGCATAAGAAAATTATAGCAGCAGCCTGTTGTAAGTACTGCAACAAATTGTCATTGAAAGTCGAATTTTTTAGATGCTTTATCAAGAAAATGCCGCTGACGGCCACCGCCGGCACTCAGGGGCAGTACAGTCAGACCAGGATTGGGCTGCGATAGCTTAAAACGCCTTTGAGGGAAAGCCGTCCGTTTCTTTTCTTGCCATCATAGAAAAAGACCCCCAATTCAAGCAGGATAAGGGCCCCTGTTATACCACAGCGCCGTGTTTCACGAAACCACATCATCTGCGTCGGGCTGCAAAAAAGGAGCCGGCTGCGGTCAAGGCCCATTTTCACCATCCATGCCCGCTGCCGGGGCATTTTTGGCCACCACTGGCAAAAAAATCAGTTTGTCAGAAGGCATCACCGATACCGTATCCGTGGTCACCGCCTGCGCATTCACCACCGCATTCAGGGTGATGGTATACATGGCGCCGTTGGTCAGGCCCGAAAGGCTGAAGTTCCGCACGGCATGGCTGATGCCGGTGATGGGCGAAGGCTGACTGCCCGCCGGTCCGCTGTAAGTGATCTGCCAGGTGCTGGTGGCGGGCAGGTCGGCATAAACCTCCCAGGCCAGGTTGGCCGTCCCGCTGACCGGCTGCACGCTAAGGGTCACCGGGTCGCCGACGCTGAAACGGTGGAAATACGTTCTCCCGTTATAAACGGCTCTGAAAGTCCAGAGGCCTGGCTGTGCATCAGCCGCCAGGGTGGCATACCAGTACCAGTAGGCTGCCGCATAGTGTGCGGCGGATGAGGCATGCGACCAGCTTAAAGACACCGTCCCATCCGGCCGGAATACGGTGAAACTGCTAGATTGACCCGCCAGCTGGTCGCGGTAGTAAACCGTGTAATAAATCTTCTCGCCGGGGTTAAAATAACGCCGTGCATTGCTGGTTTCCTGAACCGGGCAGTCTGGAAAAACCGGCGGCGCAAGGCCGGTGGTCAGCTTGTTGATGGCAGAATCATAATAAGGCTTCTGCGCCGCCCACCAGGAAGGAATGGCATTGCAGGGACCGTTAAAAGGATCCACCCAATTCCCGCCGGAATCATAGAGGGCAAAATGCAGGTGCGGGCCGGTGGAAGCACCCGAACTGCCCATCACCCCCAGGTATTCTCCGCTGACGACCGCCGCGCCCACCGGCTTTGCAGTCACTGAATCCTTCTTCAAGTGAAGATACCAGGCAGTCGAACCATCGGCATGCAGGATGGCAACGGCATTGGCCGGGTTGCTGTTGATGCCGCAGCTGCGGTCAAAATTGCCATCCTGCCGGTAAACGATGGTCCCCGGCGCGGCTGCCACCACCTCCACCTCGTTGTGATCCATTTTGTACCAGCCAAACGGCCAGGAAAAGATATCTGTTCCTTCGTGGTTGACCCCTGAGGCCAGGTCATAGGTGCGGGTGCCGCAGGCATAATCCTGCAGCTGGTCAGGATAGGCCAGGTTGTGATCTACAAAGGCGCTCAAGCCGTGGTAACCGGGGTCGCTCAGGCCGCCAGCCGCCCGCACCGGCCAGGCCAGGACCGTGGTGAAAGGTGCCGCGGGCCGCTGCAACCCCAGACGCTGAATATTTTGCTCCACGGTGGTCTGAATTTCATGGCGTTGGGTTTCGCTCAAGTCCTCAGTCTGCGGCAGCGGGGCTTCTCCGCCGCCGCCCCACTCCGGCGCATCCCGCTCCGGGCTGACCGCCGCAGAGTTCACCGTGCCGGCAAAGGCCAGGCTGAGCAGCATGCTCAGCCCCAGCATCAGGCGCATCCAGTGCATTGGATTGACAGGGCCCATTATGAAAAAGCTCCTCACTACCAGATGCCCGGAAAGAGGCGGAAACGGGTTTTTCGCATATATTCCGGGTTTGAATACCAGACGCTTCAGTCCTTGACCCTACCCGAATTTATGTGCGTCCGCCAATGCTTCAAATCAGTCTGGAAGAATCTAATATTGCAAAAAACATTGTCTCAAGCAGGTATGCTACCTCTTTGATAGAATGCCGTGTTCTCCCTAAGATTGATTGGGCGGGGACTGCCGAAGCAGCACAATAAGAAGATAACAGCCCACCTTCCTCTCGATTCGCAAACCTCACCAAACAATATTTTCGTCTTGATCAAATTGACTAAAGTAAACCTGCAGGACCAGTTCCTTCTGGCCCTGCAGGTGCAAAGATGAAATTTTTTTTATCAGAGCTTGAATGTCGCGACCAGTTCCTTTAATGATACAGCCATGCTCGAAAGACTTGCGGCTGAGGCGGTTAATTCTTCCACCTGCGCATTCATTTCTTCTGTCGAAGCCGAAACTTCTTCCACTGCCGCCGAATTCTCTTCACTCACCGACGCGATATTTTCAAACGCCTGCGAAACCTCATTGGCGGAAGCAGCCATCTCTTCTGTCGCCGCCGAATTTTCTTCCACCACCGCCGAAACCGTATCCAGGCTGGCCGACATATTGCTGTTCAGGGCAGTCATGGCTTCAATTGAAGCGGCGGTTTGCGTTGACACCGTATCTACTTTAGTGGTGGCCTCAACCACAGTCTGGTTCAGGCTCGCCATTTCTGAGGCAGCAGCCAGGTTGCGGCCGGCAATTTCATTCGCATGGAACACCGCCTGGTTTAAGGCATCCCGCGCTTTTTCCATCCCATTGATGGCTTTGGTGATGCCCTCCAAACGGTGAGCTGCCTGGGTTGTGGCTGTGGCAATACTATCGAAGGATTCTCTGGCCTGCCCGGTCAATTCTGCGGCCGCGGTCACCTCTGTGACCGCCTGCTCCATGGCCTTCACCGCCTCATCTGCACCAGTCTGAATAGCCTTAATCATATCGGCTATCTCTTTGGTTGCCAGGGCGCTCTTTTCGGCCAATTTTCTCACTTCATCGGCCACCACGGCAAAGCCGCGCCCATGTTCTCCAGCACGGGCCGCTTCAATCGCCGCGTTTAATGCCAGCAGGTTGGTTTGGGCGGCAATATCATCAATGGTTTCGATAATCGCGCCAATTTGCCCTGTTCTCGTTCCCAGTTCTGAAATTCTCAGCGCCAGCTGTTCGTTTGTCTTTCGCACCCGATCCATCCCTTTGCTTGACCGGCTCACAATCTCAACACCACTCGCGGCTTCCTTTGCTGCTCTGGCTGAATCCCCGGCCACCTGATTGGCGGCCTCAGTCACATCATTCAACGCTGCTGACAGATTTTCCCCCGCTGCCATCGCCTGCCCCAACCCTTTGGATTGCTCCTGTGCACCGTTGCGAATGCCATCCACGGCCTGGGCGAGCTTCCGCACCACATCACGAGTCTGGGCAATGGTGTCGATCTGTTGATTGGAGCCAGAACGAATGCCATTCGAAGCGTCATTCAGCCGCTGCATCAAATGGGCTGCCTGTGAAATGGAGCTGGCCTGTTCCTGGGCACCCTTGGCCACACCTTGAATCGCTCGTGAGAGCATATCCATTGAGGCGGTGGTGGTGTTGATGGAGTTCGTTTCCTGATTGATGCCTGAGGCCACCTGCTGCATGGTCAGGGTAATCTGGCTCACGGCCGCGCTGGTCTGACTGGCTGCATGGGCCAGTTGGGTTGATGTCGCTTCCAGATTATTGGCGTTCTGCGTCACCTGGCGGATGGTCCCCCGTAGCGATTCGGTCATCTTGCTGAAAGCCACTCCGAGTCGATCCCGCTCCGACTGTGGTTTTATATCCACGCGCAGGTCATTCTGCGCCAACGATAACGCCGCTGCTACCATTTCCTGTTGATATGCAATCACCTGTCTGAATGCATTGGCTAATGAGCCAATTTCATCCTTGCTCTGGTGTGTCACCTCCACATCAATATCCCCGGTGGCAATCACCTGAGCTGATCGCGTCATGGCAATAATGGGGCGGGTGATATTGACAGCAACAAGCGCAACCAAGCCAATCACGGCTGCAGCGGCAATGACAATAACAAAAACCAGCACCATTCGCAGCGCATATACTTTCTCGAAGGCTTCACTCTGGTCCTGTTCCACTACCAGTCCCATATTGGTGCCTTCAATATCCATATAGGCCCCCACCACCTGGTTGCCCAGGGCGTTGCGATACTCACCCGCCTTCACCTCGCCAGCCGCCATCTTTCCACCCGCAATATCCAACCCGGCCTGGGTCTGGGTTCCCATCTTATTATCAGGTCCAACGTTCAAAGCCATGGCTGTGGTTTCACCATCGATCAGCTTGCGTTCTTTATATACCTTGTTAAAGCGTGAAGGCGATACAAGCAAACCCTGCCGGTTCACCAGGTAAGCATCGCCGGTTTCTCCAATCTGCGCCTGTTTCAATAGATCCAGAATCACATCCGTTTTCACAGAGCCTGCGACCACGCCGATAATCTTGCCATCCGCTGATCGGATTGGCGCTGCCGGAACCACGATGATGTTCCCTGTGGTCTTCGACAGGAGAACATCCGAAATATTCACCTGTCCCTGAATGGCTGCCTTAAAATAGGCCCGGTCTGCCAGGCTCACCTTTGCCTGTAAGGTGTTATATATGATCATGCCGTCAGCACCGGCAACAAAGACATTTTCAAATTGAGGGTTCAGCTTTTGAAAGGGATCCAGAACGGATTTAATTCTCTCCTCAGATAAGGATTGAATATCCGCCAGCGTCGCCAGTGAAGCCATATTTTGCTGCCGCTCGTTTTCCCAATTTAGCACAGCCTGCTGCTGTTGGTGCACAATCAGCTTCATATCGTCTTGAATGCGTTCCCGCATGACCTGTTCTGCCTCAATTAATGAAAATATCCCCACCCCCAACAAGGGAACCATGGCAACTGCGGTAAAAATCAGGATGAATCGCCAGCGCAAGGACTGGAAAAACGGGATCTGCCCCCCTGATTTCTTGGCCGAAAAATCAGTACTCATAGATCCTCCTATTGGTAAAACATCTGGCAAAATTAACCTTGTCTGAATTGATTATACTGAATACGATGATAACTTCCATCATGTAAAATGTACTAATTTCCTCCGGTATGGTTCAAAACCCGATAACAAATTACAGGCAGGAGGGATAGTTTATTTGTATTTTTCGTAGTAAGCCTGGATGGTCTTTTGAATGAAACCTTCGTCCAGAAGCTGCTTGTTGATCTCGTCAAAAGCGGCCATCCGGTCAGCGAAAGGCGACTTTTTGCTGACCGCCATGTACACCAGAGCCTGCTCCTGATACACGTAGGTCGAATGCACAATTTTTCCGCTGTAACCTTCCACGCTGAGGCGGTAATTTTCGGTTGGAATGTAACCCGCCATAATATCCAGACGTCCGGCCATCAGCATGGGAAAGAGCTGATCCTGCGAGGGAACCTCGACCTTTTTCGCCTGGCTGTCCTGATCAAAACGCTCAAAATAAGACGCTCCGCTCAATACGCCAATGCGCTCAAACTGGTAAATATCCTCATATTTTTCAATCTTGTAGGGTTTATCGCCAGGATAGTAAAAGGCAATGGGCAGCTGCGACAGAAAGGGCTGCTGAAAATAAAGCATATATTCTTCGCGGTCAGGCTTCTTATAGGCGCTGCTCAACAGGTCCACCTCGCCATTTTTCATCAACTCCAGGCAGCGGGTCCAGGTGCAGCGGATGAAAGTGACTTTCAGATCCATGCGCCGGGCCATTTCCTGCACAATATCCACGTCAATGCCGCTGACCGGGCCGGCATCTTCGCCAGCGCCAATCATATAAGGCGGCGCCGGAAAAATGGCATATTTCAAGGTCTCGTGGGAGGCGGATTTTTTAGGCGGCGCGGATTCGGTTTCTGGCGCATCCTCGCCAGCAGGCGTGACGGCTGGCGCTGCCTCCTGGCAGGCAGCCAGGCCCATCCCCATCAGCAAAATAAGGGCGAGAAATATTGCCGCCTGATGAAATTGATTTTTCATGCTCACCATCCGCCAGCTTCCATCAAATCGGGGTGAAGTCTCATATCTCATTATATCCGGTTAAAGGTGGTTTGAGACAGCCGGAATATGAACAGACCTGTGGTTCATCTGCCTGACGTTTTCTCTTCAGAACCATAGAGACATGACTCAGGGCACAAGGTCCATCAGAACATACAGTCCCATATAAATAAATCCAAGTATCATGAATATCTTTCCCGAACCGGCCATTGTTTTAAATATTTGAATACCGGACACTTTAACAAATGACGACTGGCACATGAGGTACACTTATG
>CAZMIS010000001.1:7020-34583 GCA_964566325.1 uncultured Anaerolineales bacterium | reverse complement strand
CCCGGCCAGCGACCTGTGGGGCATGGGCTGCCATGAGACCATCGAGACGCTGCAGGAACGCTACGGCAAGAAGGACATCAGCGTCATCACGATCGGCCAGGCCGGCGAGAACCTCGTCAAGTTCGCCAACTGGATGAACGAGAACGATCGCTCCTCGGGCCGTGGCGGCACCGGCTGCGTCGGCGGCAGCAAGATGCTCAAGGCTATCGTGATCAAGGGCGAGCACACCAATCGGCCGCGGCCGGTCGACAAAGAGGGCTGGAAGGTCGCGCAGAAGCGCGCCCTGGCCGAGCTGATGGACGAGCGAGTGCTGACGGCCCCTCGCAAGGGCGGGCTGTCGGTCTACGGCACCAACGTACTGATGAACCTCACGAGCAATATGGGCGGCCTGCCGACGCGCAACGGCCAGGTGACTTCCTTCGGCCAGCGCGCGGAGCTGCTGAGCGGCGAGCATGTGAAGGCCACGATTCTCGTGAACGATCCGACCTGCCATGCCTGCCCGGTGGCCTGCAAGAAAGAGGTCGAGGTCAAGGAAGGGCCGTTCAAGGTCCACATGGAGAGCGTGGAGTATGAGCCGGCCTGGTCGGTGGGCGCATTCTGCGACAACGACGACATCGGGGCCGTGGCCTATCTCATCGATCGTGCCAATGACTGGGGCTACGACGCCATCGAGATCGGCACCGTCCTGGCGATGTACATGGAGTGCACCCAGCGGGGCTTCACCAACGGCCATGAGGGCCTGGAATGGGGCGACACGCACGGCATGGTGGAGATGTCCCGCAAGGTGGCATTCCGCGAGGGCGTGGGCGATATCCTGGCCGAGGGCACCGGCAAGGCGGCCAAGAAGCTTGGGCACCCTGAGCTGGCGATGGCGTGTAAGGACCAGGGCATCCCTGCCTACGATCCGCGCGGCATCAAGGGCATGGGCATCGGGTATGCCACCTCGAACCGCGGCGCCTGTCACCTGCGGGGCTACACGCCCGCGGCTGAGATTGCCGGCAACGTGCTGGGCCCGTCCACGGTGGTGGATCCGCTGGCCTGGGAGGGCAAGGGCAACCTGATCATGATCTTCCAGAACGTGCACGCCATGACCGACTGCCTGGACGTGTGCAAGTTCTCGACCTTCTCTGAGTCGCTGGACGGGTTCGCGATGCAGTTCGCGGCCATCACCGGCGCACCGTGCACCGCCGATTACCTGCTGAACGTGGGCGAGCGGGTCTACAACCTGGAGCGCTACTACAACAATCTGAACGGCTTCCGGGAGGGTTCCGACACCCTGCCCAAGCGCTTCCTGGAAGAACCCTCCACCATGCAGGGCTCCGCGGGGCACGTCTGCGAGCTCGACAAGATGCTGGAGGAATACTACCGGCTGCGCGGCTGGGTCGAAGGCGTGGTGCCTGATTCCAAGCTGCGGGACCTGGAGATCATCTAGCCTGACGCGGTAGAACCCTGCCCTGTGGTGGTTGCGGGGTTCTGACGCATCTTACGGAGCAGGCGGCGAGAAGGAAGCTTCTCGCCGCCTGACCATTTCTGCGGCCAGATTGACGGCCATCCCTATGTGACTTATAATACTTATAATGCTGCCAACACGCCGTATGTCAAGCTGAACGTGAGGAGCCCCCTATGCCGATAGATGCCCGCCAGTTCTTCCGGGGCACGTCCGCCGAACCGCCGAAGAACACCTGGGCTTATGTCGATGAGGCCGGTCGCCTGGTGTTGCCGCCGGAGGTCGCGGCGCAGTATGGGCTGCAACCAGGCGCGCGCATGCGCTTTGAGCCCGAGCGACATGGTCTCCACTTCCACCCGCCCGCCACGCATCTGACGAAGCTCTACATCGAGCCGACCAACGCGTGCAACCTGGATTGCGCAACGTGTTTCCGCCACGGATGGGACGAGGCGACGGGGCGCATGAGTGACGCCACCTTCGACGCGATCCTGGAAGGCCTGCGCGGGCTGAGCCCGCTGCCGACGGTGTACTTCGGTGGCATCGGGGAACCTCTGTCGCATCGGAAGACGGTGGAATGGGTGGCCAAGGTCCATGCGCTGGGCGCGCCGACCGAGCTGATCACGAACGGCACCATGCTCGGCGAGCGCATGGCCCACGACCTGATCGATGCGGGGCTCGATCTGCTGTGGGTGTCCATCGACGGCGCGCGGCCGGACAGCTATGCGGATGTCCGGCTGGGCGCGGAGCTTAACCAGGTGATCACCAACGTCGAGCGTTTCAGCAGGCGGCGCAAGGGCGGCCATCGCCCGAAGCCCGAACTCGGGATCGCGTTCGTGGCGATGAAGCGCAACATCTCCGACCTGCCGGCAGTGCTGCAACTAGGGCTCGACCTGGGCGCAAAGCACTTTTCGGTCAGCAACGTCCTGCCTGTGACCGCCGAGCTTCAGGACGAGATGCTGTACACGAAGGCGCGTAATGCGCTGGCCTACATCAACTCGATCAAGGTGCCGCGCCTCAGCCTGCCCAAGATGGATTTCGACGATGTGACGCGCGATGCCCTGTTCGATGCCTTCCAGGCGGGGTACAACGTCACCTATGCGGGGCAGAACTGGGCCACGGCCAGCAATGTGTGCAATTACGTGGAGGGCGGCACGATGTCGGTGGTGTGGACCGGGGATGTCAGTCCGTGTTGGCCGCTCATGCACACGCACACCAGTTACCTGCACGGCAAGCCACGCGTCAATCACCGGCACTCGGTCGGCAGCGTACGCGAGCGCGCCCTGGCGGACATCTGGCTGGACCCGGACTACCTTGCGTTCCGCGAGCGCGTGATTAACTTCGACTTTGCACCGTGCACGTTCTGCGGCGGCTGCGATTGGGCCGAGGCGAACCTCGAAGATTGCCTGGGAAATGTTCTGCCCGCGTGTGGCGGCTGTCTGTGGGCGCAGGGCGTGATCCAGTGCCCGTAGGCGGGGGGCGCACACTACCCGAATGAAACCTCCGAGGTCGTGTCAGCCTGCGGCTGGCACGACCTCGGAGGTTCTACGACGTGGCCTACTCTGACAGCATCTCCACGGATGACCGGGTGAGGACTGCCAGCTCCTGCCAGGCGGCCGACTCCTCGCCATCCTTCGTTGTTGCTGCATTGGCCTTCAGGCGAGCGTGCGCGGCCTCGAACTGGCCCAGGAGAAACTCGCGGCGCACCTCGGGCTGGTCCAGGCGACGGGCCGCGCGGAGGGTGTTGATGTTGGGCTCGACCTTCCCGGCTGCCGCATCGAACCGCCGCAGAGCACGTGCGATCCGGTAGATGACCTCCTGCTCGGCCTGGTTGAGCTGCTGGTAGCGCTTGGCCTGCTTGGGTTCCCGCGGGTCATGTTGGTAGATGCGCAACACCTCGGCCAGGGTGATGTGGTGCACCAGCTCCGTGCGCAACCTCTGCACTTGCTCCTCGGCTGATTCGCCGGTGATCGCGGAACCAGGAACGTCCGTCTCCGGCGCCGAGGCCTCCGACGCTGAGGCGTCCGGCGCCGTCTCGACGATGAAGGTGTCCTCTTCGGCTAGTCCGGCGAACAGGTCGTCGTTCACCCCCGGCGGCAGCGGCACACCCGCGATCAGCATGAAGTGCTCCTTGGCGGCCATATCCTGCCGCACGTCATCGGGCATGACGGTCGTGAATCCGTTCGGGTTGTGCTGCGAGCGGTGGCAATCCCACGCCGCCATGCGACGGGGCACCCATTCCTCCACCCGCATCAGGACATCGATCTCCGCATCGGGCGTGCCCATGAACGGCAGTAGCTGTCCATTGAGTGAGACGCGAAAGTCGGCGAGGCCCGGCGCGCGGTCGAAGTAACTCTGTGGCATCGCACGCGTGAAGAGCCGTGCTGGACGCCCGCCCATCTCTGGCCCGGCCTCGGCGGCCGTAGCGATGTAGGCCGCACGGACGATCTCCCACACCGCCAGATGGTCGGGGTGCGGGTAGAGCCCGTTCTCCGGGTGGGTGACGATCACGGTGGGGCGCACATCACGAATGAGCGCCGCTATCTCGGCCACGGCCTCGTCGCGCGGCATCTGGCTGACGCCGCCGTCCGGCCAGTCCAGCCAGCGCAGCTCGTGAATGCCCAGTTGCTCGCACGCACAGGTGAGCTCCTGCGTGCGGACCTGGGCGATCGTCTCGCCCGTAGCGCAGTCCGAACAGTAGATCGTGCAGGCCTCGCCGCGCGTGGCGCAGGCGAGCACGATATGGACGCCCGCATCACTGTAGTGCGCCAGTGTCGAACCGGCGCCGATCTCGTCGTCGGGGTGTGCGAAAATCGCCAGAATCGTGGGAGTGGTGCGCTCGGTCATGGGGCTACCTGCGCGAATTGACCGCTCTTCACCTGGAAGACGTAGATCTGCGCCTGGCGCAGGTCGCCGTTCTCCTGATATTGAACCTGGCCCAGCGGTGTCTTGACGTCCAGCTTCCTGATCGCCTCGGCCACCTTGCTGCTGGTCATGATGCCCGCCTGCTTCACCCCCTCGGCCAGCACCTGCATCGCGCTGTACCCGTTCACCGAGTAGGTGTCGGGGTTGCGGAACTCGACGGCCTGGTACGCGGAGATCCACTGTTGGTCGACCGCTGTCTTGGGGCTGGGCGCAAAGCCTGTCACGTACATGCCCTCCGCCGCGCCGTCCGCATTGTCGATGGTGGCTGCCAGGAAGCAGCCGTCGGACGCCATCATGGTCAGGCCGCTCAATCCCGCGTCTCGCAGGTCCGCGGCCAGGTAGGGGCACTCCACCTCGTACCCGGCATAGTAGAGCGCGTCGACGCCGGCCTCCTTGATGCGGGCGACCTCGTCGGTGAAGCGGTTCTGCTCCACGGCCACCTGGAGGGAGAGCGTGACATTCGCGCCCAGGGCGGTCAGGTCACGGGCCACCAGCCGGCCAAGATCGATGCCGTAGCTGTCGTCGTTGTAGAGCACCGCCACCTTCTTCGCACCCAGCTGCTTGACGAGGTAATCTGCCCCAGTCTTCGCCTGCAGGTCGTTGGCAGCATTGATGCGGAAGAAGTTGGTGTACCCCTGCTGGGTGAGGGCCACCTCCGATGCGGTGGGCGTGATGACGATCAGGTCCAGGTCCTTGTAGATCGCCATGGCCGCCGCGGTCTGCCCGGAGTTGGGGTGCCCGATGACGCCGACCACCCTCTCGCCACGACCGACGGCTGCCTTGATCTCTTCCGCCACGCTGACCGCGACGTCCGAGTCGGCCTCATCATCCAGCGCGACCACTTTGATCTTGTAGCCCAGCAGTCCGCCCGCGCGGTTGAGCTGCTCCGCCATCAGGCGAACCCCGCCCGCGACGGTTTGGCCGGTGTTGGCCTGGAAGCCGGAGAGCGGCCCGGCGACATAAACTGTGACCTCGCCCTTCGTCGGAGCCGCGGCCCGGCCGGTGCACGCAGCGAGCAGGACGGTCAGGACGAGTGTGAGGAGCAGGATGGGTTTGGCTTTCATAGACGATCCTTCGGTTGGAACCTTCAACCTTCAACCTTTGAACCTTCAACCGGGTTGTCGGTCGGTCAGCCGCCTGCGCGGCCGGCCTTTTGGGCGCGGCGCACAACTTCGGCCTCCTCCGGCGACAGCTCGGTCGAGCGCGTCGAGTAGACCTCGTTGAGCGAATCTACGATGTCCTTCAGCGCCAGCACTTCTCCGGTAATATCCTCGCGCAGCCGCTCCGCCCGGTCCGAATCGGCCTCGTTCGCGCCGACCAGCAATAACTGCGAATAGACCGTGCCCAAGGCTGAAAGGGAGTGGTCCAGCTGCAGGTCCGCCCGGTCCATGCGCGCCCTGAGCTCCTGGAGCGACTCGACCTGCTGGCGATTCGACGCCAGGGTGTCGTTCATCTGCTCGCGTACGCTCGGGTCGCGTTCCATCTGCAGCCGCGCCTTGAGCCGCTCGACCTCCCTGGGCACCTGTTCGAGATCGCGACGCAGGATCGCATCGGACCGGTAGGTGTCCAGCCGGCGCGCCAGGGTCACCATATTGGCGATCCAGTCATAGACCTGGTTCGTGGTGCTCTGGAGCCGGTCTCGCAGCACGCCCGGCCGGTGCTGATCGACGACGGACTGGATGCGCTGCCGGTACTGGTCGGCTTCCTTGAGCTTTTCCTGCAGCCGGCGATCGCGAATGCCCGCGAAGGTGTACTTCTCCCGGAACAGCGACTCGATCGCTTTCTGCTGCTCGGCCTTGTCGGTCAGCGTGGACACGATAATGGCCACTTCGCCGATGAGCCCTACGAGCGGCCAGATGAACCACGGGATCCAGGGCAGCACGTTCGGCATGAAGGTCGCGGCCAGGATCGAGCCGCCCACCATCAGCGCGCTCTCGATCCTGAAGACGGCATTGCGCAGCAGCGCCTTGCCGACGTCCTTCTCCAGACGATCGCGAATCGATTCACTCATCAGAAGTAGCTCGACAGTATCTTGTACAACTCACGAATGGTCTCTTCATCGCCCTCGCGGACCTGCCCACCGCTGGCGCCCGCAATGGTCTGCAGCACTTCGTAGTCCGCGTCACGGCCGTACGCGATGCAGAAGATCACGACGGGCAGGTTCTGATTGCCGCTTTGGATTTCCCGCTCCAGTTGGCGCAGCGTGACCATCGATGCATTCTCGCGGCCATCCGTCATGGCCACGATCGCATTGATGCGTTCGGCATCCCCCGCTTGTTGCAGGCGGCCGTAGGCGGTGCGAACGCCGTCGAGCAGTGCGGTGTTGCCGTTGGCATACAGCCTGTCCACCGAGTCGTTCAACACCGCCCGGTTGTTGGCCAGCAAATCCAATTCGATGATGTTGGCGACGCCGGTGTTGAACTCGATGAGCCCCACCCGTTCCTGATCACTGGGGATCTGGGCCAGGAAGGTGCGCAATGCAGCCTTCGCACCGTCCAGCTTATTTCCCTGCATGGAGCCCGACGTGTCGACGACCAGGAAGACGTTCGTCTTGCGCTTGGTCAGCGCCCACACGTTCTGAACGACCTGGACAACGTCGGAGGAGGGCAGTTGCAGCGTGGTCTGCGGCTGTGCCGGATCCACGCCGTTGGCCGCGGTGAAGAGGGACCCCTCCCCACCCAGCGACAGGCTCAGGTCGGTCGGGCGATATCCCGCACCCAGGATCATCTTCTGCGCTTCGGCGCCGGCCAGGTACTCCCGAAATGCCTGGAAGGTGCGCCGCTGGTTATCGCCGAGCGCGGCTGACTCCAGCAGGGCCAGGGGATGATCTGCCCAGAAGGCGCCTTCGGCGGGATAGAGGGCGACCAGCTTGCCCCGGGGAGCCGTTCCAGCATCCGTAGTCGATCCGCTGCCACGGCCCGATGCGTTACGCGTGTTGAACGCGATGATGAGCTGTTCCGAAACCACGAAGGCGTCGAGGGCGCTGGGGTCCTGGCTCACGCGATCGATCACGGCCAGTTCAGCCTCGCCGTAGTACTTGACGCTCTTCTCGATGGCCGTGACGTATTCGACCGTCTTGGGATCCTGGGCCATCTCCGCGGTCAGGCCGCGCTGCACGCCGGCGCCCGCGTAGAACTCCGCCAGGGTGGCCAACAGGCCGCTCGCATAGGCCGTGCTGGGGTGGCTCCAGCGGAAATTCGGATCATCCTGCGCCCGCTGTTGAAGCGTGCTCCAGCTCACCGGCTGCTCGGGCCAGCCGAGCGAACGCGCAACTTCCTCCCAGGCCGCGATGACGATTGGGCTGATGGCGTAGCGCACCGGTTCGCCGGTCAGGGATGAGGTGATCGATCCCGGTTCAATCTGGTCGCCCTGCGTCTGGGCCCACCGGCGATTGAGCTGGTCGAGCCACACCGACGAGTCCGGCGTCATGGCCTGGAACGCATTTGCACCGGCCAGGGTCTGGTTGACCATCTCCTCGGGCGTGAGCTCAAGCAGGTCGATGCGCATCGTCTCCCGGTCCGGAGTGCGCTGCCCCTGGCCGTTGAATGTGTCGACCAGGGACCGGATCAGGGCGGCCTTCTCCGGCGAATGTGCGATGACCAGGGTGGCGCTGCGCGCGTGCGGCTCGAGGTTGCCTGAAGGACCCTCGGTGCCGGTCCGCGCAGGTATGAAGATGAGCGCGATCACCGCGCACAGGCACAGCAGGAGCGTGGCGCCGATGACGATCACGATCGTCGTGCGTTGGGTGGACGACGACCTATCGGCCTTACGGGTTGCACGACGGGTGGTCATCTTATTTCCCCACGTTCAGGTCGAACCAGCGGAGGAGCGCCAGCAACACGTCCCGGCTCGGCGATGCCATGCGTGTCGTGCGCGGCACCACGGCTTCGACGCCCTGCCCCTGCCATTGCGTGAAGAGGTTCTCGCCCTCCGTGACGTTGACGTCGTTGATGACCGGCCGCAGCCCCGCCTGCACCGCCAGGCGCTGTATGTCCGGCGTCAGCAGGAACTGCTGGAACTGGAGCGCAGCGTTCTTCTCGACGGCCGTGGTCTCGGGTCCCACCCAGACGGTGTACGGGAAGTCGAACCAGGTGACGTACTTGGGATAGCGGATCACGAGCGGATCGGACCAGCGGGTGCGTATCCCTTCCATGCTGTTGAGGAGGTCGCTTTCCAGCAATTGGCCGCCGTCACCGGCCGAGTAGCCGAACAGCGCGAAGTCCTCTGCGGTGTAGGCGCTGGCGCCGCTGACATCGGTCAGCGAACTCATGAGTTCTTCGAGCCACTTCTGGAACTCGGGATTGGTGACGTCTTCGACCGAGATGTTGGTGCGGTCGTAGTACTCGCCCGCCGCCGCGACCATCGCGGCCAGGCCTCCCGCATTGCGTCGCGGGTTGGGCACGACGAGCTTGAAGAAGCCCCAGCGGTCGCTGCCGCCCAGCTCGGGCCAGCCGCCCCTGGCAACTGCTGCATCATGGATGGACGACCAGTTGATCTCGCCGAACTTCTGCTCGAGCACTTCCGCACGGCTCTGATAGATGCCCCAGACGAAGAGGGAGATCGCGACGGGCCGGGCCCGATATTCGCCATCGGTCAGGAAGACGTCGCGGCCGATGCGCTCCTTGTAGGAGGCGTTGGCCAGCTCGACGAGATACCGGCTGTCCGGAATCCAGACGGTCGGGAAGGAGGTTTCGAGCCGCTGCAGCTCGTCTGCGGTGAGCTGATCGCGCGTGCGATCGCCCAGCGAGCCGAAATCGTCTCGATCGAACTTGCCGAGCGCACTGAGGCCGTCCTGTGCGATGACCTGAACCTCAACCGGCTGCCCGTCCTGGGTGAAGTCGCCGGCGTTGAACTGACCGGCAGCTTCGCGCACCCAGGGCTCGATGGGCAGCGCAGTGAGGATCCGCACCTGGATCGGTCCCTTGGGCGTAGCGATGAGCGGAGCCGGCCCGGTCGGGTTGTTCTGATTGAACTGCTGCCAGCCGAGTGCGCCCGCGACCACGAGTAGGACCAGGCCGACGACGAGGAAGAAGATTGCCTGGGTGCGGCCGCCGCGCGCGGCGAAGAAGTAGATCGCCAGGACCAGCGCGATGAGGCCCACGGCCAACGCAGCGATAATGGGCGCCAGGGACATGGTAGCTCCTTTTGGCATCGAAGATTGAAGACGACAGCCTTAACCCCCCGCTGCCATCTTCAATCTTCAATCATGAAATCTTCAAATCAGAGGCCGAGCCTGGCCTTGCGCGCCTCCAGCTGGGCCTCTAATTCCTTACGTTTCAGAACCTCCGGGGTTTCGCCCCGGGCCAAGCCTCGCTGTTCCAGCTCGGCCAGTTGCGCCTCAGCCTCGGCCAGGCGTGTCCGGATAGCGCCGACGACGCGCGCCGAGTCCGGATCGCCCGCGCCTTCGAGATCATCCAGCGATTCTCGTGCGGCCGCGGTGAGTTGCTTCGCGCGTGCGAGGCCAAGCATGGCCCGCACTTCCGGCTCACTGCGAATGAGCGTCTCGATGCGTGTGTCGAGCTGCGCCTTGGCCTCGGTCAGCTGGCTGAGCTCGGCCTCGAGCCGCTCGACGCGCTCCAGCGCGGTGGAGGCCAGGGTGCGGTTGGCGTTGAGCCGGTCCTGCGCAGCCAGCGCCTCCTCGTGCAGGCCCTCCTGCAGGAGACGATCGACCTCGCCGTCCTGCTGCGCGACGATGGCCTGTTGCTCGTCGCTGCGCCGCCGCATGCCGGTGAGCTCCGCGGTCAGCGATACGACCTGATTGCTGAGCTGCTCCTGCAACGTCTGCAGCTCGCGGATGTGATGCTGGACCATGGCCTCCTGGCTCGTGCCGCTGAGGCCCCGATCGAGCAGGCGGTTCAGGTCCGCGGAAACGAGCGTCTGAATCTTATCCAGAAGCGATGCCATACGTGCTCCCCCTTCAGGCGGTTGCCAAGGGAAGAGCGGCCCGCTGGGCCGGTCACTTCCCCGATCGCCGGCTTGAATTTTCGTTCGCCCGGCGTCCGTCATCCGCCTTTTTGCAGCCCCAGGCGCGCCTTGCGGGCACTGAGCTGCGCATCGAGCTCGCCGCGGTCCAGCAGATCGTCCATCTGCTTGTCCAGGCTGGCCGCTCGCATCTCGCTGTCGGCGGACGCACGATCCAGCCGCTGGCGGATCGAATCCGCGATGCGCGCCACGTCCGCATCGCCCACCCCGGCCAGGTCGTCGAGCGACTTGATGGTTCGGGCGGTGATTTCCTTCGACTTGGCCAGTTCGAGCAGGGCCTCGAGCTCTTCGCGCTCCTGCTTGATCGTAGTGAGCTTGGCCTCCAGCTTGAGGCGCGCATCGATCAGGCTCTGGTACTCGCGCTGCATCTGTTCGAGCTGCTGCGCATACGTTTCGACAAGCCGCTGGTTGGAGTTGTACTTGCTCTGTGCGGCCCGAGCCAGATCATCGCGTCCTTCGCGCAGGAAGAGGTCGATGTTGCGGTCGAGCTCCAGGGCTTTGGCCTGAAACTCCTCGTATTTGCGGCGGATGGTCTTGACGTTGCCGCCCACCGTGGCGGTGGCCTCGGACAGATCGGACAGGTTGTTCTCCACCTCGCGGATATACTGGTTGATGACCGCGATGGAGTTTTGCTTCAATGACTGGTCGACCAGGTAGTGAAGGTTCGCAGAAATAAGGGTTTGTACTTTTTCGAGAAGGGTTGCCATGGTCTCTCCTTTTACGTAGTGCCGTCGTCTGTGCGTACCTGTCATTCTAAGATGGCCGGGCCTGCCGCGCTTGACTGCGGGCGGACAGGTGGCTGACAGTGCTTATTCGCTCGCCCCTCGCTCAGCCTCGGCAAGTTTGTAGCCGCGGCCCCGGACGGTTTGCAGATAGCGCGGCGCACCCGGATCGGGCTCGATCTTCTGCCGCAGGCGGCTGATGAGCTTCTCGATGCGTGCGTCGTCGACCTCGTCGATGTAGTCCTCGCCCCAGACCGCCTCGACCACATCATACTTGGTGACGATCTTGCCGATCCGGCCGTACATCAGGAGCATCAGCCGATACTCCAGGTTGGTCAGCGCGGGTATCAGCGCGCCCCGCACCCACACTTCGCCTCGTTCGGGATCCACGCGGAACGTCTGGCCTGCCGAATGGCGGGTGGTCTGCTGTCTCGCGACATACTCGGCGAAGCTGCGCGAGAAGATCTTGCGTTCGCCGCCCTGGAAAACCACCAGATGCTTGGCGATCAGCAAGTCCAATCCACCCCGCGGTATGTTGTCGGCGCCCTCTGCCACCGCCAGGAGTGCGGCTTGCTCGTTCTCGTCCAGGTCGTTCCAGATCTTGCGGCATTCGCCCAACACGTTCAGATCCTGAACCAGGATCTCCACGGCGCGGCGATGGATGATGGAGTCCTGGGATGCATCCCGCACCGGCCGGCCGGTGAGCAGGCCGAGGATGCGGAAGGTCATTCCGAGGAGTGCCGGATGCCCGCCGGTCCAGAGATGGATGAACTTGTAGTCGTCGTCGCTGAACGTGATGCCTTCTTCGCCCGCGTAGCGGGAGGCAAGCTGGCGGACCTCATCCTCATCCAGCATGCTGAGATAGACCGTGTTGCGGCCGAAGATCTCCGCGAACTCCGCCACGTCCGCATCGTTGCGGATCTGGTCGATGCGCCGGTTGGTGGCGGTGATGTACATGAGCCCGTTGCGGTGACGGTCGGCCAGGGCCCGCAGATTGAGAAAGACGCGGCCGTCGATTCCCTCGACCGGGCCGTCCACCTCATCGAGCAGGAACACCACCTTCTGGCCCAGTTGATCGCCGATCGCGGCCATGGCCTGGGCAAAGCTGAGGGGGATTTCAAACGCGCTGCCGGGAGCAATCAGGGTCGTGTAGGCTTGTTCGAGACGCTGCAACACCTCTCCGTTGGCATCCTGATCGCGAATGGCTTCGATGCACGAGCGCAGGACCAACTCATAGAACGCCTGATCACTCATCACCAGCATCTGGTTGAAGTCGATGTAGACGAACAGGTAATCCTCGGGCGCCACGCCATCCCGCTTGAGATGCTGCGCCTGCACCTCCGGTTCGCACAGGGCGCGCATCGTGGCGGACTTGCCCACGTTGCTGACCCCGACGACGGACAGGCAGTTCATGGCTGACACGGCGTCGGCAATCCGCGTGAGGTCGGCCTGACGGGGGAGGTAGATGTAGTCACGGGATTTGGGTGGATTCATGGCGTTCGGATCATCATCGTCGTTTGCCCGGCTTGCCCGCCCCTTGTCTGGCCGCGGGCTTGTTGGCCGGCGTGGCTGCGGTGGCCGGCGCGCGGCCCTGGTCATCACGCAGATGACACTGCTTGTACTTCTTGCCGCTGCCGCACCAGCACGGATCGTTGCGGCCGAGCTGTTGCCTGCCGGTGGCACGCGCGGGCTGTGGCGCCCCGCCGTCGCCCCGATTGGTCTGCACCTGGCGCACCGGGGGCGCGGGCGGCCGCGTCATGAGCTGCACGTGGAAGATGGTGTAAGCGATATCGCGCGAGAGCGCCTCGACCAGGTCCGCGTACATCTCGCTCGCCTCGCGCTTGTACGAGACGAGTGGGTCCTGCTGGGCGAACGCGCGCAGGCCGATGCCCTCGCGGAGCTCGTCGAGATCGGTCAGGTGGCGAATCCAGCGATTGTCGACGATGCGCAGCATGACGAGTCGTTCGAGTCGGCGCATGTCGGCCTCGCCGACGGCCTGTTCGCGCGCATCGTATGCGTCAGTCGCCAGTGCGACGAGGTGGTCTGCCAGGTCATCGGGCCGCAGGACGCGCCAGCGCTCGACGTCTTCCCCTTCGGGCAGCGGCATGATCTTGATGACCTCGCCGGCCAGCGCATCGACGTCCCACTCCTGGGGCTCGAGTTGCATGGACCGGCCGCCCTCTGCGTCCGACGTGACTGCACCGACCAGCTTGCGCAGCTCGTCTTCGATCATGCCCAGGATGGTCGGCCGCATCGTGGGTTCGCTCAGGATCTGGCGGCGCTGCGCGTAGATGATCTCGCGCTGCTTGTTCATCACGTCGTCGTACTCGAGGAGGTGCTTGCGGATGTCGAAGTTGTAGCCCTCGACCCGGACCTGCGCGTTCTCGATCGCCTTCGAGACGATCCCATGCTCGATGGGCACGTCCTCTTCCAGGCCAAGGCGGTCCATGATGCCCGCCACGCTCTGGCCGCCAAACCGGCGCATGAGGTCGTCTTCGAGCGAGATGAAGAAGCGCGAGGAACCGGGGTCGCCCTGGCGCCCCGCGCGGCCGCGCAACTGGTTGTCGATGCGCCGCGCTTCGTGGCGCTCTGTGCCCAGCACGTGCAGCCCGCCGGCCGCGATCACGATCTCGCGATCGCGTTCCACCTCCACCTTGGCGGCCGCCAGCGCTTCTTTCCAGAGCGGGTCGTCTTCGGACAGGGTGGCGAGGTCCATCTCTGCCTTACGCAGCCGCTCGCGCGCGATGCCGTCCACGTTGCCGCCCAGGAGGATGTCGACGCCGCGACCGGCCATGTTCGTGGCGATCGTCACCGTCCCTGGCCGGCCGGCCTGTGCGATGATGCCGGCTTCCCGCTCGTGCTGCTTGGCGTTGAGTACGTTGTGCGGCACCCCCCGGCGGCGCAGCAGGTCGGAGAGCATCTCGGACGTCTCGATGGCCACGGTGCCGACCAGCACGGGCTGGCCGCGCTCGTGCATGTGCTGGATCTCATTGACCACCGCGCCGAACTTGGCGCGCTGGCTCTTGTACACTTGGTCCGGGAGGTCGGCGCGGACGACGGATTTGTGGGTCGGGATCGAAGTAACCTCGAGATTGTAGATCTTGCCGAATTCTTCCGCCTCGGTCATGGCAGTGCCCGTCATGCCGGCCAGCTTCTCATACATGCGGAAGTAGTTCTGGAAGGTGATGGTGGCCAGGGTGAGGGACTCGCGCTGCACGCGCACCCCCTCCTTGGCCTCGATCGCCTGGTGGAGACCCTCTGAGAAGCGCCGGCCGTGCATCAGGCGGCCCGTGAACTCATCGACGATGATGACCTCGCCGTCCTTGACGATGTAGTCCCGATCCAGGTGGTAGAGCACGTGCGCGCGGAGCGCGTTGTCGAGGTAGGGTGTCTTCTCGAAGTTCTCCGCATCGTACAGGCTTGTGCCCGCGGGCAGCCCGATCATCTGCTCGACTTTTGCGATGCCGTCTTCGGTCAGGGTGGCAAGGCGATCCTTCTCGTCGACCTTGTAGTCGCGCTCCGGGCTCAGGCGGCGCACCACTTGCGCGAACCGGCTGTACAGGTCCGACGATTCCTGGGCCTGGCCCGAGATGATGAGCGGCGTGCGTGCTTCGTCGATGAGGATGTTGTCGACCTCGTCGACGATGGCGTAGTGCAGCTCGCGCTGGACGCAGTCGGCCAGGTCCGTGACCATGTTGTCGCGCAGGTAGTCGAAGCCGAACTCGTTGTTGGTGCCGTACGTGACGTCGGCATGATACGCGTCGCGCCGGCTGACCGGGCGCAGATGGCGGTAGCGGTCGTCGGCGTTGGGGAAGGCAGGGTCGTAAATGAATGAGCCCAGCTCGGGATTGGCTGCGGCCGACTGGATCACGGCGACGCTCACGCCCAAGGCGTGGTAGACCGGCCCCATCCACTGGACACCGTACTTGGACAGGTAGTCGTTGGGCGTGACGAGATGACTGCCGCGGCCGGTGAGCGAGTTGAGATACAGCGGCAGCGTCGCGACGAGGGTCTTGCCTTCGCCGGTCTTCATCTCCGCAATGGTGCCCTGGTGGAGCACCATGCCGCCGATCATCTGCACGTCATAATGTCGCAGCCCGATGGTGCGCTTTGCCGCCTCACGCACGGCCGCGAACGCCCGGGGCATGATTTCCTCCATGGCGTCGCTCTCTACCGTGCGCAGCTCTTTCTGCAGCCGATCGACCTCGACCTGCAGCCCGATCCGCTCGCCGGCGTCGGTCTCCTGACGCAGGTCCCGGCGGGCAGCCGCCAGTTCTTCAGCCAGCGACCCGACGCGCTCGGCGATCGTCGCGCGGAAGCCTTCGGTTTCGCCCCTGAGCTCGTCCGCGCTCATGCGCTCGAACTCAGCCTCGAGCGCGTTGATGCGCTCGACGGTCGGGGTCATCCGCTTGACTTCGCGTTCGTTTGGGTCGCCGAATACTTTCTTGACCAGGTTCTTGAACATACTGCTTGATGATCCGTTTCTCGGGCAGGCCCGCGGGCGCTGCCTATTCGTTGAACAGCTCGCCCACCGAGCGGCCCGTATGGATGCGCTGGATGACGTCGGCGAGCAGCGGCGCAACGGGCAGAACGTGCAGTTTGCCGCCGCTGCGCCGAAATCTGTCCTCTGCGATGGCGATCGTGTCTGACACGATCAGTTCCTTGAGTGTGCTGTCGCGAATCCGCTCGACCGCGGGCTCGGACAGCACGGCATGCGTGGCGCAGGCGGTAATCTCCGCCGCACCCTGATCCCGGATGAAATTGGTGGCCTTAACGAGCGTGCCCGCCGTGTCGATCTCGTCGTCGACCAGGATGACGTTCTTGCCCCTCACGTCGCCGATCAGGTTGAGCGTTTCGGTGCCCCTGCCATCGAGCGAGCGCCGCTTCTCGATTACGGCCAGCGGCACGCCCTCGGGGCAGAGCCGCTCCGCGAAGTTGCGGGCCCGGCGGAGAGCGCCGATGTCGGGCGCGACGACGGCGGCGTTCGGCACAGGGTTGCGGCGGAAGTGGTCGACGAACAGGCCCAACGCAGGCAACTCGTCGCAGGGAATCGAGAAAAAGCCCTGGATCTGCTTGGCGTGCAGGTCGATCGTCACGAAACGGTCCGCGCCGGCCACTGCGATCAGGTCCGCCACCAGGCGGGCAGTGATGGGCACGCGCGGCTGATCTTTCTTGTCGGTCCGTCCGTACCCGTAGTACGGGACCACTGCCGTGATACGGCCCGCCGAATCGCGGCGGAGCGTGTCGATGAAGATGAGCAGCTCCATCAGGTTATCGTTTGTCGGTGCGGCCGTGGGCTGGATGACGAAGACATCCTTGCCGCGAACGCTTTGGTGGAGCCGGACGAAGGTGTTGCTGTTGTCGAATTGCCTGATGTCCACGCCACCCAGGGGCGTGTCCAGGCGGTCTGCCACTGCGCTCGCCAGTTGCTGATTCGCCGTGCCGCTGAACACCATCAGGTCGCCGTACATCTTCACAATCATAGCCGCCTCTGCCGATGAAAAGATTGAAGATTGAAGACCTGCCCTCTGATCCTCAATCTTCATCCTGCGCCAATACTCCCAGGTTATGCGGCCGGCGGCTGGATGACCTTACGGTCGCCGTAGAGCCGTTTATAGTACTCCTTAAACTCGCCCGACTTGATCTTCCGCCACCACCACTCGTTGTCAACGTACCAGCGGACGGTCTTGCGGATGGCTTCCTCGTGTGTGTGCCTCGGCTGCCAGCCGAGCGCCTTCAGCTTGTCCACGTTCAGGCAATAGCGCCGGTCATGGCCCGGGCGATCCTCCACGTGCTGGATGAGCGATCGCGGCTTGCCCAGCTCGTCGAGCAGGACCTCCACCATCGCCATGTTTTCCATTTCGCTCCCGGTGCCGACGTTGTAGATCTCGCCGATCTCGCCGCGCTGGAGCACCAGGTCGACGCCCTCGCAATGATCCAATACGTACTGGTAGTCGCGGCGTTGCTTGCCATCACCGTACACGGGCAGCGGCAGGTTATCGATGGCGTTGGTTACAAAGAGCGGGATCACTTTTTCCGGGTACTGATGCGGCCCGATGTTGTTCGCCCCGCGCGTGATCGTCACGGGCAGGCCGTACGTGACATGGTAGGCGATGGCCATGAGGTCGCCGCTGGTCTTGCTGGCCGCGTAGGGGCTGCGGGGCGCCAGGTTGTCTGTCTCCAGCGAGCGATGGTCGCCGTGGATGTGGCCGTACACCTCGTCCGTCGAGATCTGATGATAGCGCTCCAGCTTGAACTTGCGCGCGGCCTCGAGCAGGACGTAGGTGCCGTAGACGTCCGTCTGGATGAACGCGTCGGGGTCCATGATGGAGCGGTCGACGTGGGTTTCGGCCGCGAAGTTGACGATGGTGTCGATGTGATGCGCCTGCACCGCGTGGCCGACGGCTGCCGCATCGCAGATGTCGGCCTGGACGAAGGCGTAGCGCGGGTTGTCCTTCACGTCCAGCAGGTTGTCCGGGTTGCCCGCGTACGTCAGTTTGTCGTAGACCAGGATGTTGATATCGGGGTGTCGGTCCAGCATGTAGCGGACGAAGTTCGAGCCGATGAAGCCGGCGCCCCCGGTCACCATGATGTTCTTCACACTACTTCTCCCTCAGGCTGCCAGGTAGTTGCGCACTGCGGCCTCAGTCGTCACGTTGACCAGGGCCGCGCCGACGATGCGAGCGCCCACCTGGGACAGCATCTGCCGGGCCGCGGCCGCATCATCGCGCTTGGTGAGGCCTGCGGTCACCACCAGGAGGACGCCGTCCACCTGGGTGGCCAGCTCGGACGCATCTGTCGCCACGGTGACGGGCGGCGCGTCGAAGAGGACGATGTCCGCTTCCGCGGCCAGCCGGTCGACCAGCCGGTGCATCGCAGGCGACGCCAGGAGATCCGCGGGCGCGTCGGCCTGTGGGCCGCTGGTCAGCAGCCGCAGTCCTGCCACCTCGGTGTCCTGCATGGGCAGTGGGGCCGCATCGGGCAGCGACTCGTCACGGCGCAGCGCACTGCTCACGCCCGTCGCGTTCGGGACGCCGAACAGCGAATGCAGGGCGGGATGGCGCAGGTCACAATCGACCAGGATGACGCGTTTGCCTACCTTCGCGAAGGCGACGGCCAGATTGGCCGCCACCTGCGACTTGTCCGCCGATGGGCTCGCCGCTGCGACCAGGAGGGTGCGCAGCGGCGCCTCGCCATCTCTGCCCGCAGACATGAGGTTGGCGCGCAGGCGCCGGTAAGCCTCGGCCGCAGGCGAAGCGGGTGCACTCAGGGTTGCAAGGTTGAGGGTCATACGAATCCCTTCATTTCAAGTGACATGTGATAACGGCGGATTCCTGATTCCTAATGCCTGGTTGGCTCCGTTCGCTTGCCTTTCGCCGGCGCGGGGATGGCGCCCAGCACGGGCAGCCCGGTGACGCGCTGCACGTGCTCGGGTGTGGCCAGGATGTCGGCGGCCATCCACTCGAGCGCCAGAACGATCAGCGCACCGATGATCAGACCCAACGCGAAACCAGCCACCAGGTTCATCTTGATGTTGGGCCGGTAGAGCGGTGCGTCGATCACGCTGTCCGTGATCTTCACCTCGATGCGATTGTCCTTGTTGAGCGTGTTGTAGTACGACACGCGCTCGTTGACGAAAAGCTCCGACAGGGTGAGCACGATCCTGGCCGCCACCTGGGGATCCTCGTCGACCGCATCGATGCGGATGGCAAAGTTATCCGGCTCGGCGCTCACGGTCAGCTTCGCGAGCAGATCGTAGGAGCTCATATCGAGGCGGGCGTTCGAGATGACCTGGTTCGCCATATCGTGCGTGTTGATGATCATCACGAAGTTGCGAAGCAGTTCTTTGGCGCTGGAGCCCAGGCCCCAATCGGGCCGCGCCGGCACAGCGCTGATGCGTGCGGTCGCCCGGTAGGTCTTCGTCTGGAGCAGGCTGAGGCCCCCGGCAAGGACCATGGCCAACGCCGCCGTGACGAGGATGATCCACCCACGGCGTTTGAGAATGTCGAAATAGGCGCGTAGATCCATGAAGACTCCTTCCGATTGATTTTACACGTAAAAGGGCTTAACTACCAAACAATGTTGCTTTTGACAGGTCGGGGCCATCGTGCGATAGTGCGCCATAACGCATCGCATCATCTGGGAGACGCTGCCATGAGTGACGCCGTTCCAACACCCGTTCGCGTGCCGCTACAGATCCGCTGGCGCGACCTGGATGCGCTGGCCCACGTGAACAACGCGGTCTACATCACCTACTTCGAGTTCGCCCGGCTGGCCTACATCCGGGAGCTGCTCGGGCCTGAGGCGGAGATCGATCCGCAGACCCTGCTGCCCGTCGACTTTCAGTTCATCCTGGCAGAAGTCACGTGCAGGTATCGCTCGCCCACCACCCTGGCGGATCGCCCCGTGCTCGACATCTGGGTGTCCCAGGTGGGACGCAAGAGCTTCGTCTTCGAGTATCGCATGGTGGACGAGGTCAGCGGGCGACTCCTGGCAGAGGGGTGCACCACGCAGGTGTGGTATGACTACCGCACCGGGCAGAGCCTGCCGGTTCCTGAGGCGGTGATCGGGCTGATCGAGGCTCGGCAAGGAGCACCTGTGTGGCGGGCGCCCGTGCCGCGGGCGGCTGGGTCGCCGGCGACCTGACCAGCCGCGGCCGATCCTTAAATCAGAAGCCCCGGGCAGATGCATGATCTGCCCGGGGCTTCATTCAAGAGGGAAGAAAACGGCTCCCTCACTGCCGGCTGCATCAGCGCTTAGGCGTGCTTGGCAGCAACCTGGATCACCTTCGGCTTCGCGGCCTCGGACTTCGGAATGACCAGCGTCAACAGGCCATTCTCGTAGCGGGCCTCCGCCTTATTCGCGTCCACCGCGATGTTGATGTTCAGCGTGCGCTGGAACTTCCCGTAGGGGCGCTCCTGCATCACGTAGTCCACATTCTCCAGCGGCGCAGGGCGCTCGCCGCGAAGGGTCAGGGTGTCGCCCTCGATGGTGATCTCCACATTCTCAGGCTGGACGCCGGGCATGTTGGCCACGACGATGATCTCCTCGGCCGTCACATACGCATCCAGCGGCAGCCGCCACACCCGTTCGGGCGCCTGGGCGCGCTGGCGGGCCGGCGTAAAGCTATCTTCGAACAGACGATCCATCGCCTCGCGCAGCGTCACTGCCTCACGGAACGGATCCCAACGTGTCATCTCGGCCATCTTGTTACTCCTCGCTCACTTGCTCGTAATCTGGACCTTCCTGACCTTGGCCTCCTCGGCCTTGGGCAGTGTCAGCGTCAGCACCCCATTCTCGAACTCGGCGGAGCCGGCGTCGGTGTTCACGCCGGCGGGCAGAGAGACCTGCCGGCAGAAGCTGCCGAAGCGGCGCTCCTGGCGATGATAGTTGCGCTTCTCGTCGGTCTGCTCGCTCTCGCTCTTGAACTCGCCGCGAATGGTGAGCAGGTCGCCCGTCACGGTGACGTCGATGTCTTCCGGCTTGACGCCGGGGATGGCCGCCTTGACCACGATATCGTTCTCGGTTTCGTACAGGTCCAGTGGCATGTGTCCCGAGGCGGTCTCACCGCTGCTCAGGAAGCCTGGCCGCAGGAAGCTCTCTTCGAACAGCCGATCCATGGCTTCGCGCAGGCTCAGCATCTCGCGAGCCGGGTCACGACGTACGATATTCGCCATTTGTCATCCTCCTATCGCACAGAATCCTCACGCATCAATTTCAGGTCAGCCCGGTCACCGACCGGAGGCGCCTGGTGTAGCGCACTTGCTGACGACAAGGCCATCATCGCGCGGGGACGTTAGAAGGATGTTGGACCAACGTTAGAAATATGTAAGCGCACCCTTTGACACCGTCTCCGCTTACGTGTATCCTCAAGCCATGTTTATCGATGAAGCCAAGATCCACATTACCTCCGGTGACGGAGGCGACGGCGTGGTGGCGTTCCGCCGTGAGGCGCACGTGCCGCGCGGCGGACCCAGCGGGGGCAACGGCGGCAAGGGCGGCGACGTCTACCTCGAGGCCGACACGCAGGCGAACACGCTGATCGCGTTCACCCACAAGATTCATTTCGCGGCTGAGTCCGGCAAGCACGGTGCGGGCAAGAACCAGACCGGCGGCAGCGGGGGCGACCTGGTTATCACTGTGCCCGTGGGCACCGTGGCCTACGAGCTCGAGAGCGGCATGCTCGTTGCTGACCTGGTGGAGCCGGGGCAGCGCGTGCTCGTGGCGCGCGGCGGCCGTGGTGGCCGCGGCAACTGGGTGTTTCGGTCGCCCACGGTCCAGGCCCCGCGCATCGCAGAGAACGGGGAGCCGGGCGAGGCGCGCTGGCTGCGGCTCGAGCTCAAGCTGCTGGCCGACGTGGGCATCGTGGGCATCCCCAACGCGGGCAAGTCGACCTTGCTGAGCCGCATCAGCGCCGCGCGACCCAAGATCGCGGACTACCCGTTCACGACGCTGGAGCCGAACCTGGGCACCGTGCTGATCGACAACCGCGACATGGTGTGGGCCGACATCCCCGGCCTCATCGAGGGGGCGCACGACGGCGCGGGGCTGGGCCTGAAGTTCCTGCGCCACATCGAGCGCACGCGGCTGGTGGTGCACCTGCTGGACGGCATGAGCCCCGACCCGCTGGCCGACTACGCGGTCATCAACCAGGAGCTCGCGCTGTTCAACCCGCGCCTGGGCGAGAAGCCCCAGATCGTCGTGGTCAACAAGATGGACCTGACCGAGGTGCAGCAACGCTGGCCGGCGCTGGCCGCCGGGCTGAGGAAGCAGGGGGCGGTCGAGCCGCTCAGCATCTCCGCAGTGTCGGGCGAGGGCGTGCAGGACCTGCTGCGCCGCGCGGCCGACACGCTGGCCGAGCTGCCGCCGCCGGAGCGGCTGGAGGACGTGCAGCCCCTGGCCCCGCCCACGCGCGAGGAGGACATGAGCTTCTCCATCGAGCGCGAGCCCGACCGCAGCTGGCGCGTGAGTGGACCGCGCATCGAGCGCATCGTCAAGATGACCCAGTGGGAGTACTACGACGCGGTCATGCGCTTCCAGCGCATCCTGAGAGCGCTGGGCATCACCGAGGCGCTGCGCGAGCGCGGGGTGGAGGCGGGCGACACAGTCCGCATCGGCGACAAGGAACTGGAATGGAGCGAGTGAGCACGCCTCTGCGCGCCGGCCTGCTCGGCGGCAGCTTCGATCCGCCGCACATCGGCCACCTGATGCTGGCCGAGCAGGCGCGCGACCAGCTCGCCCTGTCGCTCGTGTTTCTCGTGCCTGCGGGCCAGCCGCCGCACAAGCTGGACCGCGCGATGACCCCCGTCGCGGACCGGGTGCACATGACCGAACTGGCCATCGCCAGCAACCCGGCCTTCCGCCTCTCGCGCGTCGACGCAGATCGCCCCGGGCCGCACTACACGATCGACCTGGTGCGGCTGGTGCGCGAGCAGCTGCCCGACGATGCCGGGCTGTTCTTTCTGATGGGTTTCGACAGCCTGCGCGACCTGCCGACCTGGCGCGAGCCGGCCCGCCTGATCCGCACGGTGCAGCTGGTCGCGCTCACCCGGCCGGATGTGCCGATCGACTGGGAGTCACTGGAGGCCAGCCTGCCCGGCGTGCGCGAGCGGGTCACGCTGCTGGACATGCCTGAGCTGGAGATTGCTTCCAACGACATCCGTCGCCGCGTCCGGGAGGGCCGGAGCATCCGCTACATGGTGCCGGACGCGGTGCGGGAGTACATCGAGGAGGAGGGCCTCTACCGAGCAATTCATAATGTAGCCATTTCTTAGCCGCAGAGAGCGCAGAGCACTCAGAGGCTATTGAGGAATCGCAGCCTCTGACCATCTCTCTGCGCCCTCTGTGATCTCTGCGGCAAGAAAACCGCCGGCGCCATTTGGATTTCGCGATCTCTGCCGGCGCTAACCGATCGCGACGGAGCCGAGGCCGGTTTCGACCTCGATATCGACCTTGTTCTGCGCCGACTCGTAATCGGGTGACTGGTAGAACTTGTCCTCGCCGGGGAAGCGGGTCGAATCCACCGCGATGGAGGTCTGCCCCGCGCTGGTCCGGATCCGGGCCGCGACGCCCCCGGGCACGCGCACGTCGACCCGCGCGGCGCCCGCCTCGATCTTGACCTTCGTGAACCCCGCCGCGGCCGGTAGCACCACATCGGTGGAGCTTGCCGCCGTCTCGAGCTTCAGCTCTGTCACCCGCAGGTCGTGCAGGTCCAGCGTGCTGCGCGACGCGCCCGTCTCAAACTCCAGGCTCAGGGGAATGTCGGGGTTCAGGCGCACGTCCCAATCGTAGCCGCCGGGGCTCCAGTTCAACACGACCACCGGTTCGATGCGCATTTTCATCTCGACTTCGAGCCGGTCCCCGCGCCGCGTTGCCGTGTGGCGCAGGCCTCCGCCGAACGCTCCGGCCACCAGGTCCGTCATCCCCGTGCCCGCGGCCAGCCGCAACTCGCCCGCGCCGTGCGTCAGCTCGATGGCCGCGCTGGTGGCGCCGTCGAGCGGAATCGTCGCGGCCTCCATCGCGATGTCGCCGGGTTTCGCGTTGATGCGCGAGATGAGCCGGACGCCGAGCGCAATCAGGAACAGAGGCCAGATCAGCCGCCAGACGTCGACCCGAAATGCGTTGAGCAGTCCCAGGTTGTTCAGCAGGAGCAGGACGCCCGCGCCGATCAGAACGATCGCCCAGAACGTGGAGCCTTTGCGCATCGCAGTCTCCTCAGGCCCTTTGCCGCGACTTGGTGACATATTCGATCAGGCTCAGGACGCCGAGCAGGATCAGCAGCACGGGCCACCAGCGGCCGATGAAGCTCAGGCTCCCGCCGAACAGCCCGCCCAGGAACGAACCGAAGACGACGAACAGCAGCGCGCTGATGACGATCAGCCACAGGCCGCCGCGCACGTCGTCCCATTTCCTGGCCCACAGGCCGGCCAGGATCGTGCCGACCCCGATGAAGCCCGGAATCAGCGCCCAGGCATAGGACCATGAGTCCCAGCGGCCCGTCTGGTTCTGCCAGCCGAGGAGCAGGCCGATGCCGCCCACGATGCACGCGGGGACCGCCATGGCGGGCGTGTTGGTCACCACGCCGATCAGGAGCAGGGCCGCACCCGCGAGGATGATGGCCCAGGGCCAACCGATGACGCCCAGCCACCCACCGATGCCTGGGAAGAGCTGGCCCGCCAGGAGTGCCAGGCCCAGCAGGACCAGGATGAGCCCGCCGGTCAGGGACGAACGCTGTGATGACGTCATAGACCACCTCCGCCGTGCGTCAGCTCAGGGGATCCAGCGGCATGATCAGCGCGAGGACGATGTAGAGCACGATGCCGGAGCCGACGCCGAAGAAGACCAGCAGCGCGAAGATCAGCCGCACGATCGTCGGATCGACGCCGAAGTAGTGGGCCAGCCCGCCGCACACGCCGGCGATCATCTTGTCGGTATTGCTGCGATAGAGTTTCTTGCCTTCCATGGTAAGCCACCTTTCCTGCGTTGTGGCTGCGAGTCGCACATCCGGCGGACGCCGTGTGTTGCAGCCTTCACCCTACTCTACGCAGCAGCCGCCGTTACGTTGCACGCCGGCCATCGTCTTCGTCTCCGTATAGCTGGCGTAGGTTAAGCGTATGGAATTCGTAAAAATGATGTAGTCTTTACATGGGGATACCGTCCAGTAGTGTGCAGCATGTCATGTTACACTACGCATCGAGAGATGAAAACAACGTATTTCTCTCCTTCTCCTCCTTTTGATGAGCACCAGGGCAAGGGCAACCCTGGTGCTCGCATTTTAAGGCGCTGGTTGCTGGTTGCTGGTTGCTGGTTCCAGGTTCCAGGTTCACTGGTTGCAGGTTCCCAGTCCCCAGTCCCCAATCCCCAGTCCCCAATCCCCAATCCCCAATCCCCAATCCCCAATCCCCAATCCCCGCTTAATCATGTTCTTAACCAGTCCTTACCGCAAATTAAAGCATTCGACTCCGCATTGACGTATAATCGGGCACGAAGGGATGGTATTAGCCGTCTCTCATTCGACGTGCGCGAAGCGCGCGATCGGATGTTGGCGTTGAGTATAGGAGGATCTATGAAGAGGCTGATTGCCGCATTATCCGTATTGATCGTCTTGAGTCTGGCCGGCTGCACCGCTGCGCCCGCCGCGTTCGCCGGCCTCACGAACCTGAACCGTGCCGACGTGGCCCCCGCACAGGCAGCCGCCACGCCCGCGCCCGCAGCCGCGAACCTGCCGGCCGGCATCGTCGAGCTCCAGGACACGCTGTCCGACCTGTACGACGCCGCGTCGCCGTCGGTCGTCAACATCAGCGTGGTGATGAGCGCCGGGTCGGGCATCACGTTGCCCGAGATCCCGGAGCACGAAGGGGTGCCGGAGCTGCCCTTCAACTTCAGCCCGGAGGTCTCGGGCGTGGGCTCCGGCTTCGTGTGGGATCGCCAGGGCCACATCGTGACGAATAACCACGTAGTCGACGGCGCGACCCGCATCGCGGTCACCTTCTCTGACGGGCTGACCGTGCCGGCTGAGATCGTCGGGCGGGACGCGAACAGCGACCTCGCGGTGATCAAGGTGGACCCGGACAAGGTGGAGACCCTGCGCCCCGTGACCGTGGGCGACTCGACCCAGGTCAAGGTGGGCCAGTTCGCGGTCGCGATCGGCAACCCGTTCGGGCTGGAAGGCACGATGACCTTCGGCATCGTCAGCGCGCTCGGCCGCACCCTGCCGGTCGGCGACGGGAGCCTGATCACCGGCGGCACCTACAGCATCCCCGATATCATCCAGACCGACGCGCCGGTGAACCCGGGCAACTCGGGCGGCGTGCTGCTCGACCTGAGCGGGCGCCTCATCGGCGTGCCCACCGCGATCGAGTCATCGACCCGGAGCTCGGCCGGCGTCGGCTTTGCCGTGCCGTCGGTCATCGTCCAGAAGGTCGTGCCCGTCCTCATCGAGGACGGTAAGTTCGAGCAGCCGTACATCGGCATCCGCGGCGGCACCCTCACCTCTGCCGTGGCCGAGGCGATGGGCCTGTCCGCGAACACGCGCGGCGCGCTGGTGGGCGAGGTGGTGCCCGATGGCCCGGCCGAGAAGGCGGGCCTGCGCGGATCGACTGAGACGGCGACCATCGACGGGTTCGAGACGGCCATCGGCGGCGACGTCATTACGGCAGTCGACGGACAGCCGATCCGCGATTTCGAGGACCTGACCACCATCCTGGCGCGCACGGGCCAGGTGGGCCAGGACATGAAGCTGACCGTCCTGCGCGACGGTGCGATCCGCACTTTCACGGTGACGCTGGCCGCCCGGCCTGAAACCCAGGAGCCCGTGACCGCACAGCCGGTCCTTCCTCAGGCGCCCGGGGCGGAGGAGGAAGAGGAGGAAAGCGCGCCGGTTTCCGGCACGCCGTTCCTTGGCGTCAGCGGCGTGACCCTGGTTCCGGAGCTGGCCGCGGCCATGGACCTGCCTGAGGACACCGAGGGCGTCCTCGTGGTCGAGGTGGTGGCGGACAGCCCGGCCGAGGAGGCCGGCCTTCAGGCAGGCTCCGATCTGTTCACCTTCAACCGCCAGCGCTACCCGATCGGCGGCGACGTCATCACCGCATTCGACGGCGAGCCGGTCGCCACCATCGATGCGTTGATCGAGGCGATCCAGGCGAAGGAAGTGGGCGACGCCGCCACGCTTACCCTCCTGCGGAACGGCGAGGAGCAGCAGGTCGATGTGACCCTGGCCGCGCGCGACGCCACGCCGGAACGCCCCCGGCGCCAGGTCACCCCGACGCCCGAGCCCGAGGAGAGCGCTCCGGTAGAGCCGGCGCCGGCCGCGCCCGCGCCGGTTGCGCCGCCGGCCGCCGGAACGGACCGCGCGGGCGATGCCTGGCTTGGCCTGAACGGCGTGTCCATCTCAGCGGATATGGCGCAGATGTTGGGCCTGGGAGATCAGCGGGGCGTGATCATCGTGAGCGTGGTTCGCGGCAGCCCGGCCGAAGACGCGGGGCTGCGCGGGGTGGGGATGGGCTTCCGCCAGGGGCGCATCTTCAACGCGGACATCGTGGTGGCGGCTGACGGAGAGGATGTCAGCACCATGGAGGACCTGACCGGTGTGGTCGAAACGAAGGCGCCGGGCGACGAGCTCGTGCTGACCGTCTTGCGTGACGGCGAGCCCGAGGAAGTCAGCGTCGTCCTGGGCGACCGGCCGTAAGGCTGGCAACGCCGGGAGACCAATGAGCATCCTGAGCGGAACGGAGCCGCCCGCCGCTCAGGGCGGCCGAGGATCCTCCGTAGAAGCATCCTGAGCGGAACTTCGCCGCCCGCCGCTCAGGGCGGCAGAGGACCCTCCGTAGAAGCATCCTGAGCGGAACTTCGCCGCCCGACAATGCGGGCGGCGAAGTGCAGTCGAAGGAAGCGGCCCTGAGGTAAGCCCGCTCCGCCTCCTTCGACTCCGGGCTGACGCCCGCCGCTCAGGATGCTCCGCTCGAGCGATCTCTCTCCTACAACCGCCCGCC
>CAZMIS010000001.1:0-6920 GCA_964566325.1 uncultured Anaerolineales bacterium | reverse complement strand
CCGCCCCCTGAGCGCGCGGCCGAGGACCCTCCGTAGAAGCATCCTGAGCGGAACTTCGCCGCCCGCACTGTCGGGCGGCGAAGTGCAGTCGAAGGAGGCGGCCCTGAGGTAAGCCCGCTCCGCCTCCTTCGACTCCGGGCTGGCGCCCGCCGCTCAGGATGCTCCGCTCGAGCGATCTCTCTCCTACAACCGCCTGCTGCTCAGGATGCTCCGCTGCAGCAATCTCATCCCTACAGCCGCCCCCTGAGCGCGCGGCCGAGGTGGCGGAGGCGCACGCCGGCCCCCTGCCCGCCGTAGCGCACGGCCAGCCACGAGGGCTCGGGCCACAGGGTCCGGCCCACCAGGCGCACGGCATCGCGCGGCCGGTCGACCAGCAGCAGCTGGTAGAGCAGGCGCCGCGGCCCGCCGGTGATGTCCTTCCCCGCCAGCACCTCATCCGGCCCGGTGAAGCGGGCCAGCAGCCGCCGGCGCAGGGCGGACGGCGTGAGCGCGGCGATCGCCCCGCGCGCCTCGGGCAGCCCCAGCAGCTCATCGGTCACCTGCAGCACCAGCCACGTGGCCGTGGCCACGCGCCACGCGCGGCTGCGCTGGGCCACGACGGCCCAGTCGACCGCCTCGGCGCGGGCCAGCAGCGCCACGTCGAGCAGCCCGCGCACCCCCGGGTAGGCCATCTGGTGGTTCACGGACAGGTGCACGGCCAGCTGGATTGCGGCATCCTCCGCGGCCATCACCTGCGCGGCCTCGCCGGCCACCGTGACGGACCGGCAGCGCCCCAGGATGCCCGCGTTATCCACCGCGGCCGTGCGGCGCAGCCATTCGCCCGCGAACGTGCCCCAGTGCAGCTCCACCAGCCCGCTGCCCGGCCGCCGGCCCATCAGCTGGACCTCGCCGTCCTGCTGCGCCTGCAGCGCGGCCGGCCGCTCCGCCTTCTCGTGCAGCGCGTAGCCCAGCCCGATCAGGAGGTCGCGCGCCCGGGGCATGGCCTCCGCGGTCACCCACAGGTCCAGGTCCCCCATGGGCCGGCACGCGGGATCGGGGTAGGCCAGGTGGGCCAGCGCGGCCCCCTTGAAGAGCACCGGGGTCACGCCGCCCGCGGCCAGCGCGGCGAGCACCGCGGCCAGCTCGCGCGTGTGCAGCTCCGCGTCCGCGGCCGCCAGGTAGTACGCGCCGCGCAGCGCCTGGGCCAGGTCCGGCGGCAGCGCGGCCAACAGTCCCGCGCCGCGCAGGCGGTGATGCGTGTAGGCCGCGATCCCCTGCCCGCGCAGCCACTCGGCCCAGGCCCCATCGGGCCGGCCCGCGGCCCACTCGGCCAGCACGGGATCGGCCCCGTCCGCGGCCGGCGCGACCAGGCCGTGCAGGAAACGAACAGCCCCCTGTGGCGACCAACCAGGGGGCTGCCAGACGCCGGACGCCTGTGTGGGCTCCCTCATGCGGGGACGCCCTCCGCGGGCGGCGGCGCGAACTCGGGCACCAGGCCCTGCAGGCAGCGAAGCATCTCGCCCTCGTCGCCGTTGTGCGACGCGCGGATCAACGCCTGCAGCCGCCCGGTGAATTCGGCCCCGGGGTCTCCGGCTCCGGCGCCCCCGGCGTCGACCGCAGCCGCCTCGCCACCGAGCCCGTATCCGTTGTTGTAGCGCAGGATCTTCTCGTGCTCCGTCCTGCCGTACGCCTCGCCCGGCGCGAAGACCTCCTCGTACAGCTTGTCGCCCGGCCGCAGCCCGGTGAAGCGGATCTCGATATCCGCGCCCGGCTCCAGCCCCGACAGGCGGATCAGGTCGCGCGCCAGGTCGAGGATGCGCACCGGCTCGCCCATGTCGAGCGCGAACACGTCGCTGCCCCGGCCCATCGTGGCGGCCTGCAGCACCAGTTGCACGGCCTCGGGGATCGTCATGAAGTAGCGCCGCACCTCGGGGTGGGTGACCGTCACCGGCCCGCCCGCCGCGATCTGCTTCTGGAAGAAGGGCACCACGCTCCCGCGGCTGCCGAGCACGTTGCCGAAGCGCACCGCCACGAACGCGCAGCCCGTCGAGTGGGCCGCGGCCTGCACGATCAGCTCGGCCACCCGCTTCGTCGCGCCCATGATACTGCTCGGGTTGACCGCCTTGTCCGTCGAGATCAGCACGAAGTGCTCCACGCCCCCGGCGATGCTCGCCTCGACCACGTTCAGCGTGCCCTGGATGTTGTTGGAGATGGCGTCGGCCACGTTGTCTTCCATCAGCGGCACGTGCTTGTGGGCGGCCGCGTGGAACACCACCTCCGGCCGGTGCGCCCGGAACACCGTCTCCAGCCGGTCGGGGAAGCGGATGTCGGCGATGACGGGGACGAGCTGCGATTGAAGATTGAAGATTGAAGATTGAAGATCGGTCGCATCAATCTTCAATCTTTCATTTTCAATCTTCAATTCGTTATAGATCTCAAAGATGCTATTCTCGCCGTGGCCGAGGAGGATCAGGCTGGCGGGACGGCAGCGGAGGATCTGGCGGCACAGCTCGCCGCCGATGGACCCGCCCGCGCCGGTGACCAGCACCCGTTTGCCGTGCAGCAGCGCCTCGACCCGGGCCGTGTCCGTGCGCACCGGCTCGCGGCGCAGCAGGTCATCGATCCGCACGTCGCGCAGCTGGCTGAGCTTCACCGTCCCGCCCAGCAACTCGTAGATGCCCGGCACGGTCCGCGCGCGCACCCCGGCCGCGTCGCAGATGTCCATGATCTCGCGGATGGCCTGGCCCGAGGCGTTGGGCATCGCGATGATCACCTGCTCGATGTCGTGCTCGCGCACCGCCGCGGGGATGGCCGCGCGGCCACCGAGCACCCGGACCCGGTTCAGCAGCACGCCGTGTTTCGCCGCGTCGTCGTCGATGAAACCGACCGGGACCAGGCCCGTCTGGGGGTTCTGGCGCAGCTCCCGCAGCACTATCGCGCCCGCCTCGCCCGCGCCCACGATGAGCACGTGCTGCGCGTGGCCGCTGGCGAGGCCCAGCTTACGGCTGCGGCGGCCGCTCACCGTGCCCGCGCGCAGCGCGAGCCGCGGCGCGCCGATCGCCGCCAGGGTGACCATCACATCGATGAGCGGGATCGAGCGCGGCACGCCCGGCGTGAGCAGGTCGGGGAAGAAGGCCTGCGCGCCGAGGAAGAGCGCGCCCTGCGTCAGCGCGCCGAGCGCCGCGGCCCAGACCAGCAGCATCAGCTCGTCCATGTCGGCATACTGCCAGTAGCGCGAGTAGAGGCCGAGCCCTGCGAAGAGGGGAATCTTGAGCAGCGGCGCGACGACCGCGTAGACGAGCATGGCGGAGGTGACGAGTTGGATGGCAGACGCATCCAGGCGGAGTGCAAACGCCAGCACCGCCGCAAGGGGCAGCAGGATGAGGTCACCCATCAGCAGATGCCGGTTGCGGATCCGCCCCAGGTATTTCGTCAGTCCGGTGAAGATGGTCATGTCAGTCTGGTATTCAGTCGGGTGCACCGAAGATTGTACGGAAGATCAGTTGCAGATCGGTGCACAGGTTGTGTCTCTCCAGATAGTCCAGTTCCATCTGCAGCTTCTGCGGCAGGATGTGGTCGATGTAGGTTCGTTCCCAGTCGGGCCCGGTCAGGCGCTCGGACTCATCTCGAAAGGCAAATGAAGCCGGACTGGTTATGCCCGGCCTTTCCCGCAGCACCCGGCGCTGCTCGGGCGTGTACAGAGCGACGTACCGAGGGTCCTCCGGGCGGGGCCCCACCAGGCTCATCTCGCCGCGCACCACGTTGATCAGCTGCGGCAATTCATCCAGCTTCGTCCGACGCAGGAATCGTCCGATCCCGGTGACCCTGTCATCGCCGGCTGTGGTGATGCCGGGCCCCAGCCGATCGGCGCCCGCCACCATGCTGCGAAACTTGAGCAGCCGAAAGGTCTTGCCATCCCGGCCGACGCGCAGCGCCCGGTAGAGAACGGCGCCAGGCGACGATATTCTAACCAGGATCGCCAATGCGACAAAGAGCGGCGAGAGCACAATCACGCCCGCGCCCGCGGCGATGATGTCGAAGACTCGCTTCATGTGCTACGTTAGGTGAGAATCGATGATATCCAGCACGGCATCGACGACGTCCTGGACATCCTCATCGCTCATCCGGCTGTAGATGGGCAGGGACACCGCGCGCAGGTACTGGGCATAGGCAATGGGCAGATCCTGCGGGCGATAGCCGTAGGTTTCCCGGTAATAGGGATGCACATGCAGCGGGATGAAATGCACGCTGGCACCGATGTGCCGCGCCTTCAGTTCTTCCATGAATTGGGCGCGGTCGATGCTGATGCGCTCAAGATTCAGGCGCAGCGTGTAGAGGTGCCATGCATGCTGGCAGTCGGGCCGGTCGTGTGGCGTCTCGAGCTCGGGACGCTTGCCGAACGCGGCGTCGTATCGCCTCGCGATTTCGGTCCGCCGGCGCCACATGCGTTCCGCCTTCCGAAGCTGAGCAAGTCCCATGGCCGCGGCCACGTCAGTCATGTTGTACTTGAACCCCGGCGCAAGTATCTCGTAGTACCACGAACCTTCGGCGGTATAACGCTTCCATGCATCGCGGCTGATGCCGTGCAGCGCCATCATCCGGCAGCGGTCGGCCAGTACATCGTCATCGGTGCAGATCATGCCGCCTTCACCGGTGGTGATCGTCTTCGTCGCGTAGAACGAGAAGCATACGGCCGAACGCACCCCCGCGTGCATCTGCTGCCCGATCATCTTGCCGCGGTACATGGCCGGGAAGGCATGTGCTGCATCTTCGACGACGGCCAGGTTGTGTTGGGCCGCTATTTCATACACTGGGTCCAGGTCCGCAGGGAGCCCTCCGATATGAACCGGGATGATGGCGCGCGTTTTGGGGGTCAGCGCAGCCCGGATCCCCTCGGGTTGGATGTTCAGGCTGCGCGCATCGATATCCACCAGCACGGGACGCGCGTCGAAGTAGCGGATGACCTCGGCCGTGGCCGCGAACGTGTAGGGGGTCGTGATGACTTCGTCGCCCGGCCGGACGCCCACCGCCTCGAGCGCCAGATGCATGGCCGCGGTACACGAGTTCAGGGCAATTCCGTGCCTTGCCTTGACCGCGGCCGCAAACTCCGCTTCGAACTGCTTCGTTTTGGGGCCCGTGGTAATCCAGCCGGACTGGAGCGCCTGTCCTATCTCCTCCAGCTCGGTGTGATCGGTGTCAGGCAAGGCGAAGGGCAAGAACTGTGATCGGTGATGCATGCATGTCCCTTCTGAAGTACTGCTACAGGTCGATGCGATACTCGTTCATCGCTCGGCCTTCAGGGGTTCTGAACGTGCGGCTGAGCTGAAAGCCGAGGCCCCGGTAGAATCGATTGGTTCCATCGTTATCGATCGCGTCCGTGGTCAGGTCGACGGCGACAAGGCCGCGCTGCCTGGCCTCGGCCAGGAACGCCATGACCAGCTGCCTGCCGACGCCTGAGCCTTGCGCCTCTGGCAAGACCGCAATCGACATGAGCGTGCCCGTCCCGGGGGCCGATGTCGCTTGGTCAGGCGCACGCAGGGCCCGCACCAGGCGTATGGCGGTGCGAGGCCGTCGCACGACCGCCGGCAGGCCGGCAAGGGCAAAACGATACCAGGCGGTCCGCAAGAGGCGCCGGTATAGGCCTGCAGGCTGCGTGCTGCCGGCCACGAAGCCCAGCAACTGCGACGCGTCTGCACAGACCAGCGCAATGCCCGATCCATCCGCAAGTATAGCGCAATACAGCTCTGAAAGGAACCTCGGGCCGAGGAATGTCAGGAAGAAGCCCTTGAACGCGCTCATGTGCACGGCGACTACCTGTTGGATGTCACTCGCGACCATCGTCCGCACGCATGCACGGAGCGGCCCTGCATCTGGCGTCTGCGCGTCAGCCGCGCCCATGCAGCACCTCGTTGAAGATCGACTCGTACCCGTCGACCAATGACCGTCTGGAGAATTCGCGCAAAAATGCGGCGCGTGCGGCATCGCCCATCCGGCGTCGTTCGTTTTCATCACAGCCGTGGATATCGCGCACCGCCCGGGCAAGCGCAGTTGGATCGCCGGGTGCGCAGGTGATGCCGGCGCCGAGCCTTCGGATCAGGTCGGCCGTTTCACCGGATAGCGCGGCCAGGATGGGCCTGCCGCAGGCCAGGTATGCGTAAGTCTTCGACGGTATGGTCATATCGTAGATGGGATTTTGCAGCAGGTGAATAAGCAGGACATCGGCGTGGGCATAGTACTGTGCCATCTGGTCGGGCGGCCTGCTGCCCAGAAACCGGACGTTGCCAAGGCCCTGACCTTCTGCCTCAGCGATGAGCCCTGCCCGCTCGACCCCGTCTCCGATGATGACGAACTGAACCGTAGGCAGGTCGGTGAGCAGGCGGGCTGCCTGCAGTACCACGCCCAGTCCCTGAGCGGTCCCGATATTGCCCCCGTAGATCACATTGAAGCGTCCGGACAGACCCTCACGCTCTCCAAGGGACATGTCCGGCGGCAGCGGGCGGAAATGCACTTCGTTTCCCCAGTTGGGGATGACACGAATCTTCTCTTCGGGCACACCCTTGGCTGTCAGCCGCTTCTTGAAGCCCTCCGATATCGTGGTGACCATGTGCGCCCGGCGATAGATCATCGTCTCCTGCGCCTGCAGCATGCGGTAGGCCAGAGATCCCGAACGAATGCCCATCTCACCGGTGGCGCTCCACTCGGGCCACAGGTCCTGCACCTCGTGGATGAGCGGCGCGTCGCGCATCAGGCTGATGGCCACGCCGGGGAGGCCAATCTGGTAGGTCCAGACAATATCCGGCCGAGGGATCGAGGCATTGCCCAGCAACGCAGCCGCGGCCGAGAATGACGCATAGGAGAGCACTCGCCGGATGCCTGACCGGGTCCGGTCGATGAAGGTGGGAAGACGCAGGACGTGGACGCCATCCACTTGCTCCCAGGTT